>JAQTXO010000274.1 GCA_028688765.1 Acidiphilium sp.
ATCTCTCGCGGATCGCGCAGGCGGTGGAACTCGATCTTTCGGCGTTCGAACACCGGATTCCGGTCGATCTGGTCGGCGGCTCGCCGTTCCCGCCGGTCGGGCAGCTACCCTATATGCTAACCCTGCCGCCCTATGCGTTCTACTGGTTCAGCCTTGCCACCGAGGCGGCGCTGCCGAGCTGGCGGATCCAGCCTTCGGAGCCGCTGCCGGAATTCGCGACGCTGGTGATGCGCAACGGCTTGTCCGACCTGCTCAATCGCGAGACCCGGGCGATCCTGGAGACCGAGAGCCTGCCGAATTACCTCGCGCGGCGGCGCTGGTTTGCCGCCAAGGACCGGAAAATCACGTCGGCGACGCTGGGGCGGGCCGATATCGTCGGCAACGAGACCGCCGGGGTGCTGCTGGCGGAGGTCAATGTCGAGGTTGGCGGCTCGGTGCAGACCTATCAGGTGCCGCTGGCGGTGAGTTGGGACGACATGCCCTCCACCCCGATGGTGCAGCAGCTTGCGCTCGCCCGCATCCGTCATCATCGCCGGGTCGGGTATCTGACCGATGCCTTCGCGATCGATGCGCTGCCGCGCAACATCATCGCCGGGCTGAAGGCGCGGACCACGCTCGCGGTTTCGGATGGCGAGATCAAATTCCTGCCGACCTCGCAGATCGACGAGCTGGAGGACATGAAGGAGGCGGAGATCCGGCGGTTTTCCGCCGAGCAATCCAACAGCTCCATGATCGTGGGGGATACCGCGGTGATCAAGGTGCTGCGACGGATCGAGGGCGGGGTTCATCCCGAGACCGAGATGACCCGGTTCCTGACCGAAGCCGGATATGCCAACACGCCGGCGCTGCTTGGCGAGGTGGTGCGGGTGAATGCCGAAGGGGTGGGGCATACGCTGATCGTGGCGCAGCGTTTCGTGCGCAATCAGGGCGATGCCTGGCAATGGACCCTCGATACCGTGTCACGCGCGGTTGACACGGCCATCCATACCGAACTCGACGAGGCGGGCGAGGCGGATGCGATGGCGGGGTATCTGCCGTTCGCCGCGGCGATGGGCCGGAGGCTGGCGGAGATGCATGCGACGCTGGCGACACCGGGCACCGCACCGGCCTTTGCGCCGGAACCGGCGAGCGAGGCGGATGCGCGCGGCTGGGCCGATGCGGCGCGGCATCAACTGGAGGCGGCGTTCGCCGCACTGGAACGCGCGCGGCCGGCGGCAAGTGCCGCGACCACCGCGCTGATCGATGAAGTCGTGGCGGCGCGCGGCGCGCTGGAAGCGGCACTGCCGAAGCTGGCGGCGGCGGGGAGCGGGACGCTCAAGACGCGGATTCACGGGGATTTCCACCTCGGACAGATCCTTGCGGCGCAGGGCGATGCCTATCTGATCGATTTCGAGGGCGAGCCCGCGAAGTCGATCACCCAGCGGCGGGCGAAGGCTTCGGCCCTGCGCGATGTGGCGGGGCTGCTGCGATCGTTCGATTATGCCGGGGCCTCGGTTTCGCGCGCGGTGCCGGTTTCGACCGACCGGGCGGCGGAGCGGAGCAACTCGATGCTGCAACGCTTCGTCACCGATGCGAGCGCCGCCTTCATCGAGGCGTATCGCGCAGTGGCGGGGGCGGCGGAGCATAAATGGGTGAGCGATGAGGCGTGGGAGGATTTGCTGCGCCTGTTCCTGATCGAGAAATCCGCTTACGAAAACTGCTACGAATCGGCCAACCGCCCCGGATGGCTTGCGATTCCGCTTGGCGGGCTTGCCGCCATCACCCGACAGATCACAGGAGGCGACCATGCCAGCGCATGACGATGCGGCGCTCGACGCGCTCGCCACCGGCACCCATGGCGACCCGTTCGCGATTCTGGGACCGCATCGCGACGGCGAGGAAACCAGCGTAACGACCTTCCAGCCGGGGGCGGGCAGCGTGACGCTGCTGGCGGACGGGCACGAGATTGCCATGACCCGGATCCATCCCGCCGGGATTTTTCGCGGCGCACTGCCGGGCTCGGATGCGTATCGGCTGCGCGTGGGGTGGGACGAGGCATCCCGCGAGATCGACGATCCCTACCGGTTTGCCACGCTGTTGAGCGAGTATGACGTTTACCTGCTGGCCGAAGGGCGGCAATTGCGGCTGACCGAGAGCCTCGGCGCCACGCCCGCGACGATCGAGGGCGTGAGCGGGGTGCGGTTCGCGGTGTGGGCGCCGAACGCGCGGCGGGTTTCGGTGGTCGGTGCGTTCAATCTGTGGGACGGGCGGCGTCACCCGATGCGCAAGCGCCACGATATCGGGGTGTGGGAATTGTTCATCCCCGAGGTCGCGGTCGGCAGCCTCTATAAATACGAGATTCTCGCGGCGCATGGCGGGTTGCTGCTCAAGGCCGATCCGCTGGCGCGGCAGGTGCAGGGACCGCCGGAGACCGCGTCGATCGTGGCGGATGCCGCGCCCTTCGCGTGGCATGACGAGGCCTGGATGAGCGGGCGGGATGGGCGTTCGGACCGGGCGCTGTCGGTCTATGAGGTCCATGCCGCGTCGTGGCGGCGGCATGACGATGGCTCGCCGCTGTTGTGGGGCGAGCTGGCCGAGCAGTTGATCCCTTACGTGACGGCGCTGGGGTTCACCCATATCGAGTTCATGCCGGTGATGGCGCACCCGTTCGGCGGCTCGTGGGGCTATCAGCCGCTGTCGCAATTCGCGCCGATGCCGGCGCTGGGGACTCCCGCGGAGTTCGCTTCGTTCGTGGATCGCTGCCATCAGGCGGGGGTGGGTGTCATTCTCGACTGGGTGCCGGCGCATTTTCCGACCGATGCGTTCGGGCTCGCGCAGTTCGACGGCACGCCGCTTTATGAGCATGCCGACCCGCGCGAGGGGTTCCATCAGGACTGGAACACGCTGATCTATAATCTCGGGCGCAACGAGGTGCGGAACTTCCTGATCGCGAGCGCGCTGTTCTGGCTCGACCGGTATCATGTCGACGGCATCAGGGTCGATGCGGTGGCCTCGATGCTGTACCGCGATTATTCCCGCAAGGAGGGCGAGTGGATTCCCAACCGGTACGGCGGGCGGGAGAATCTGGAGGCGATCGATTTTCTCAAGGAATTGTCGGGGTCGATCGAGATCTATGCGCCCGGGGCGATGCTGATCGCCGAGGAATCGACCGCGTGGCCGGGCGTGACCAGACCGGTCGCCGATGGCGGGCTGGGGTTCAGCCACAAGTGGAACATGGGCTGGATGCACGACACGCTGCGCTACATCGAGGAGGACCCGATCAACCGGCGCTATCATCATGACGAGATGACGTTCGGGTTGGTCTATGCGTTTTCCGAGCGGTTCGTGCTGCCGATCTCGCATGACGAGGTGGTTTACGGCAAGCACTCGCTGATCGGGAAAATGCCGGGGGACCGGTGGCAGAAATTTGCCAATCTGCGGGCGTATCTGTCGTTCATGTGGACCCAGCCGGGCAAGAAGCTGCTGTTCATGGGGCAGGAATTTGGCCAGACCAACGAGTGGAATCACGATGCGACACTCAACTGGGGCGAGGCGGATCAGCCCGAGCATGACGGGCTGCGCCGGTTGATCGGCGATCTGAACCGGATCTACCGGCGCGAGCCCGCGCTTTCGGCGACCGATTTCGATCCGGCGGGGTTTCGCTGGATCGTGGGCGACGATCGCGACCAGAGTATTTTCGCCTGGCAGCGCCAGACCGGCAACGAGGACGAGACCGTCGTGGTGCTGGCGAATTTCACCCCGGTGCCGCGCAGCGAATACCGGATCGGGGTGCCGTTCGCCGGGCGCTGGCGGGAGGTGTTCAACAGCGATTCGGGCGCTTATGGCGGCTCCGACCTCGGCAATCTCGGCGGGGTGGCGAGCGAGCCGATCGGGCAGCACGGCGTGGCGCAGTCGATCGTGCTGACGGTGCCGCCGCTCGGGGTGCTGATTTTGCGCAGGGATAGCTGATGGCGATACTGCCGGCGCGGCTGAAGGCGGGGGCCCCGGACCCGCTGGGAGCGACGTGGGACGGGCTCGGGGTCAATTTCGCGGTGTTCTCGGCCAATGCCGACCGGATCGAACTGTGCCTGTTCGACCGGGGCGGACGGCGCGAGATCGCGCGTTACGATCTGCCCCAATGCACCGACGAGGTGTTCCACGGCTACCTGCCCGATGCGCTGCCGGGGCTGATCTACGGGTTTCGCGCGCATGGGCCGTATCAGCCGGAGCGCGGCCACCGGTTCAATCCGAACAAGCTGCTGCTCGATCCCTATGCGAAGGCGCTGTTCGGCGACATCCACTGGTCGGACACGCTGTTCGGCTACCGGGTGGGAGCGGCGCGGGCGGATCTGTCGTTCGACCGGCGGGACAGCGCGTTGGCGATGCCCAAGGCGGTGGTGACCGGGGCGGATGCGGTGTGGGGCGATCATCGCCGGCCGAAGCGGGGCTGGAGCGAGACCGTGATTTACGAGGCGCATCTGCGCGGGCTGAGCATGCAGCGCGGCGATGTCGCGCCTGAGCAGCGGGGCACCTTCGCGGCGTTGCAGAACCCGCGGTTGATCGAACATATGGTGGATCTCGGTGTCACCGCGATCGAGTTGCTGCCGGTGCAGGCCTTTCTGCAGGACCGGTTTCTGGTCGAGCGGAAACTGAGCAATTACTGGGGCTATTCGACGCTGGGGTTCTTTGCGCCGCAGACCTCGTATCTCGCGGATGCCGAGCAGGCCGGGCACGAGGTGCGGAGCGCGGTGCGGCGGCTGCACGAGGCCGGGACCGAGCTCACTCTCGACGTGGGCTATAATCATACCGCCGGAGGCACCGAGATGGGGCCGACG
>JAQTXO010000275.1 GCA_028688765.1 Acidiphilium sp.
CTGGCGCACCGACAGTCTGGGCCGACTGCGCGACGTTTCGGACCGATTCGCCGATGCGCTCGACGCCTCATCGATGGATCTGGAGCGCGCCCCCTTCATCGACATTCTCAGGAATGCCCATGACGGCACCCTCGCCTCCGATCACGCCTCGCTGGACGAACTGCAAAGCTGCATGACCGCCTCCCGCCATTTCCGCGATTGCGTGGTCGAGGGCCGTGCCCATGGCGAGCGGCGCTGGTGGTCCTTCACCGGAGCGCCGGAATTCGATGCGCAGGGCAATTTCCTCGGCTATCGCGGCGTCGGCTCCGATGTCACGATCGCCCGAGAAAGTGCCGCGAAAATCGCCTACCTCGCCAGCCACGACATGCTGACCGGCCTGCCCAACCGCGCCAGTTTCGAGCAATCGATCGGCCACGCCTTCGAGGGGCTTGCGTCAAATGAGGAGCATTTCGCCCTGCTCTGCATCGATCTCGACGGATTCAAGGCGGTCAACGACACCTGGGGTCATCCGGCGGGCGATGCGCTGCTGCGCGCCGTGGCCGGGCGGTTGCGCAGTTGCGTGCGTGAGCGCGACCGGATCGCCCGTATCGGCGGCGACGAATTCGCGGTCATCGACCGCTCGGGTGAACCCGGCAGCGCCACCGCCCTGGCCAGCCGGATCATCGAACATCTCAGCGCGCCGTACCAGATCGATGCAATGGATTTCTCCATCAGCGCCAGCATCGGCGTCGCCTACGCGCCCCACCACGGCATCGATCTCGCATCACTGCTGAAAAACTGCGACATCGCCCTCTACGAGGCAAAACTCACCGGCCGCCGCAACTACCGGGTCTGCACCGTATAGCGTGCCCGCTGGCAGCGGCTGGCATCCTCCCGGCGTCGCGGTCTATCGGAAAACCCCGTCACGCCGCCTCCGCGTCCACCTTCCGCGCCCGCAACCGCCGGATCCGCCGCGCATCCGCATCGGTCACCAGAAACTCGATCCCCGAAGGATGGCTCAAAATCTCACCCCGGATCGGCACCCGTCCCGCCATGGTGAACACGAGGCCCCCCACAGTGTCGATATCGGTCTCGCGCTCCTCCTCGGTCAGCACGTCGCCGAACACCGCGACAAAATCCTCGATCGGCAGCCGCGCATTCAGATCGACGCTGCCATCCTCGCGCTCGATCAGCAGCGGCCCCTCGACCTCGTCATGCTCGTCGTCGATATCCCCCACAATCGTCTCGACCAGATCCTCGATCGTCACCAACCCGTCGACCCCGCCATATTCGTCGATCACCAGTGCCAGATGGGTCCGTCGCTGGCGCATCTGCAGCAGCAGATCGAGCACCGGAATCTGCGGCGCCACCATCAGCGGCTTGCGCAGGATCGCCCGCAGCGAAAACGCGGCAGCCGGCCCGGTATAGCCCAGCACATCCTTGACATGGACCATCCCGAGCACATCATCGAGATGCTCGCCATACACCGGCACCCGCGAATGTCCCTCGCGCCGCATCTGATCGATCGCCTGATCCAGCGTCACATCCGCCCGCATCGCAACAATGTCCGCGCGCGGGATCATCACGTCATCGGCGGTGAAGCCGCGCAACCGCAACACATTCGCGATCAGCGCGCGCTCCTGCCGGTCGAGTCCGGTGCCACCGCCATCCTCGGCATCGATCTCGGCATTGGCCTCCTCCATCAGATCGCCGATCTGCTGGCGCAAATCCGGCCGCTCGCGGATCTTGTGGAGCAGCTTGGTAAACCACGACCCGCTCACGACTGATGCTTCCACGGGTTCGGCACCCGCATCCGCGCCAGCAGCCTGGTTTCCAGCCGCTCCATCCGCCGCGCCTCGCCCGCCCCGTGATGATCCTCTCCCGCGAGATGCAACGCGCCATGCATCACCAGATGCGCCAGATGATGCGCCGGTCGCCGCCCCGCCGCGCGCGCCTCGCGCAATACCACGCCGAGCGCGAGAATGATCTCCGGCGGAGATTCATAGGTCAGCACATTGGTCGGCTTGTTCCGCCCCCGATCCCGCGCGTTGAGCCGCCGCACCGTCGCATCGTCGCTCAGCACCACGGTCGGCGCGCAACCCGCGATCGCGAGCGCCCGGCCCACCACCCGTTCGGGTGCGGTCACGTGGCGGCGCCATCCGGCATCGGCGATAATGATGTCCCCCCGCGCCGGAACCCCGGCGCAGGGGAATTTACTGTAAGGTTCGGAAGGCTCCATCAGCGGCCGCGTTCGCGTTCCTGTTGCGCTGTCATCCGCTGATCATAGGCCTCGACGATCCGTGCCACCAGCGGGTGGCGCACCACATCGCCCACCCCGAACCGCGCAACCCCGATCCCCGGCACACCTTCGAGCGTGTCGAGCGCATCGGCAAGGCCCGACCGCGCCCCGCTTGGCAGATCGATCTGCGACAGATCCCCGGTGATCACCATCCGGGTGCCTTCACCCATCCGGGTCAGGAACATCTTCATCTGCACCGGCGTGGTGTTCTGCGCCTCATCGAGAATGACGAAGGCATGCGCAAGCGTCCGGCCCCGCATGAAGGCGAGGGGAGCGATCTCAATCTCGCCCGCCGCCATCCGCCGCGTCATCAGATCGCCCGGCAGCAGATCCTGCAACGCATCGTAGAGCGGTCGCAAATAGGGATCGACCTTCTCCTTCATATCGCCCGGCAGAAACCCCAGCCGTTCCCCGGCTTCAACGGCGGGGCGGGACAGCACGATCCGCTCGACCCGCCCGGAAATCAGCATCGCCACCGCTTGAGCCACCGCCAGGTAGGTCTTGCCGGTCCCCGCCGGCCCGATCGCGAACACCATCTCGTGCTTGGCCAGCAATTCGATATATCCGGTCTGGCCCGGGCTGCGCGGCCCCACCGCCCCTTTGCGGGTGCGGATCGCCGGCAGGTCCGAAAGCGGCAGGCGCGGATCGGCACCCGGATCGACCAGCCGCGCCGCGGCATCGACCTCCCCGGCATCGATCGCCTCGCCGCGGGCAAGCCTCTGATACAACGATGAAAGCGCGCTCTCCGCCGCCTCCACCCGGCTCGCCTCGCCCGAAATCGAAACCCGGTTGCCCCGGCACGCGACCCGCACGCCGAGCCGCTGCTCGATCCGCGCGAGGTTGCGGTCGTGATCCCCGACAAGAACGGACAACAAGCCGTTGTTATTGAACGTCAAAGTGCGGGATAGTGAAGCCGGCGGTGCGATGATCTGGCTCACGCGGCGATTTGCTCCTGGTTGATTGTGCCCATCAGTGAATTGGGATTGGCAGATGTAATTGTCACCTCGGTCATTGTCCCGGGCCCGATCGCACCGTCCGCAACCCCGGCCCCGGCGACCACGACCGGTTGCAGATAAGGCGAACGCCCCGCGACCTGCCCGGGATACCGCCCCGCTCCGGTGAACAGCACCTCGAACCGCCGCCCGACCTGCGCGCGGTTGAACGCGTGCTGCTGATCGCGCAACAAGTCCTGCAATTCCAGCAGCCGCTCATGCGCGAGGGCAGGGGCCACCTGCGCCGCCGCATCGGCAGCCGGGGTTCCCGGCCGGCGCGAATAGGTGAAACTATAGGCCAGCGCAAACTCCACCTCGCGCACCAGTGCCATCGTGGCCCGGAAATCGGCATCGGTCTCGCCGGGAAACCCGATGATGAAATCGCTCGAAAACGCCATGTCGGGCCGCGCCGCCCGCAACGCCTCGATAATCCGGCGAAACCCCGCAACCGTATGGCGCCGGTTCATCGCGGTCAGGATCGCATCGGACCCCGACTGCACCGGCAGATGCAGAAACGGCATCAGCTTGGCATTGCGCCGGTGTGCCGCAATCAGATCATCGCCCATGTCGCGCGGGTGCGAGGTGGTATAGCGCAGCCGCCCGATCTCGGGGATCTCGGCCAGCGCATCGAGCAACCGCGCCAGCGACCAGTCCCGGCCGTCCAGCCCCTCGCCGTGCCACGCATTCACATTCTGCCCGAGCAGCGCAATCTCGCGCGCACCCTGAGCGACCAGCCGCTTCGCCTCCGCAATGATCGCCGCCGCCGGCCGGCTCTGCTCCGCCCCGCGCGTATAGGGCACCACGCAGAACGTACAGAATTTGTCGCAGCCTTCCTGAATCGCAAGATTCGCGATCGCCCCCTGACCCGACTGATCCTCCGGCAGAAAATCGAATTTCTGCTCCGCCGGAAACGCGGTATCGATCACCGATGCCCGCTTTGCCTCGACCGCCGCGATCAGTTCAGGCAGTTTGTGATAGGCCTGCGACCCGACCACCAGATCGACATAAGGCGCCCGCCGCAAAATCTCCGCCCCTTCGGCCTGGGCGACGCACCCCGCCACCGCGATCATCATCCGCCCGCCGCGCGCCTCCTTCACCGCCCGCAGCCGCCCGAGCGCCGAAAACAGCTTGTCCGCCGCCCGCTCGCGAATATGGCAGGTGTTGAAAATCACCATGTCGGCATCGTCGGTCGCGACCTCCCGATACCCGATCGGCCGCAGCACATCCGCCATCCGCAGACTGTCATACGCGTTCATCTGGCAGCCCCAGGTCACGATATGCAGGGTGCGTAACGCGGCATCGTCATGGCGTACAAAGACGGGTCGGGTTGTGGCGGTGCGGGTCGTCGTTTCGGTCATTCCTGATCATCCGGGCATGAAATCAGCCCGTCGATGTGCCGAGTTGCCGATGCGGTCAAGCGCGCCTGAATGATACCTGCCCCGAGTCCATGGTCCGAGTCCATCGATAGAGTATCGCAGACCGACCGCCCGTCATGTCAAGACTTTTCCGATGACGCTTCGGCTTCAACGTCGCGCCCCTGGCGG
>JAQTXO010000276.1 GCA_028688765.1 Acidiphilium sp.
AAGACGCGGGCGTCTTGGGGCCTGCGGATGCCGCAACCTGGCCTTGCGGTAGCTGGCGTGGCTGAACCGCGCTCTTGCGCGGCGCCCGAAGGGCGGGGTTGAACCGGCGCGACCTTGGCCGGCTTTAGAATAGAAAGACCAGCAGAAGAGCAGGCAAGAACGGACGAACAATCGGCGGTGATCGGGCGCAGCTGGCGACGAGGGCGATGGCGATGACGAAACTCGCCCCGCGTTTCTTACCGGTCGCCCGTTCGTCGGGTGTGACCAGAACCGGTCAACGGCGTCCTGAGATATGGAAAAGGGCGGTGACCTTGCGGTTCCCGCCCCTGAGTCGATCGGGGGCAGGCCCGAAGGCGCTCAATTCCAATGTGGCAGCCGTCCTGCGTGGTGGTGCTGGAAGCAGATATCATGCAGCATCCCGCGCAACGGGCCTGTAGGCTGAAGTGAACTTTTCCAGTTCTCGAAATACGGGACACAATCCGGCAGATTGACGACAGAATGAGTGTTGAAACTCATATGTCTCATATGCTAGGGACGCAAATTGAAGCTGTCTAAATAATCGCATCGCACATTGGAACTGGTATCCATGGATGGTCGAACGACATCAGCTAAAATATCAAAGACCTTAGTCAAGTCGGGTAATCGTCTTGGCCCGATTCAATTTCAGAGACATATCTCGACCCTCTCGGAATTTCGGGTGTTTCTCACTGATCATTACGATGAAATTATCAGGGCATCCCAAGGATATAGTATAAGTTGGATAGATTTCCTCGAAATGCCTGAAATCCGTGAAAGGCAATTCCGGAATTGTAGAGGTGAGCCGATCACACCATCTGCCGCCTCACATATCTGGAGGAAGGTCCGACGGGATATGGCGGCTCATAACCAGCAGAGAAAGAGCGCAAAGTAGATGCCGGAGCGCACCACAACTTTCGTTGCCAAGCGGCTTACAATGGGGGCGCTGAACAACATCACGAGACTGTCGGAATTCCGTAAATTTCTGACGGTCAATCAAGAAGCTATTAAGGCCGCTTCAGGGGGACATCGGATCAGCTGGGCGCGTCTGTTGGCATTGCCCGAGATCGAAGCGCAGAAGTTTCGTGATACCAAAGGGCGGCCGATTTCTTCGCGTTTGGCGGCGCGGATCTGGCAGGAGGTCCTGAACACGAACGAGAGCGGCGCGCAGGGGATGAACGCGCGTGAGCCATCTGCCATGGCGCGACCGATCGAACCCTCTCCCACCCTCCCGGTGATGACTGCACCGACTGTTGTGTCGACACCGAACGCCGATTTGGTTCGTGATAAGATGATGCAGGATGTGATGAAGGATCTGATCGAAATGGATCCTCGCACGCGCCGGAATGCGCCGGAGGTGGCGCGCCGGATTACGGCGAGGCTTACACGGGAACGTGAACCGGCGTAGTTTTTTTATCTGCCGAATCCGCTTTGCACTGGCGATAGCGATTGGTTTGATCTCCGCGTGACGCAGATAGTGCGTTGTAAAACAAGGAGATTGGATTATGGCTGTGCTGAAAAATGGAGCGATTTCCGGTGAAAAGTCATCAGCGGCAAAATCGCGGCTTCCCGTCCTGATCGTTGCCGTTGGGCGCGGTCGGGTTGGTAAAACGACCTTTCTGAACATCGTGGGTCAGAGGTTCAGAGAGCGAGGTGCAAGACTGGACGTCTGGAACATCGACCCGCACGGTGAGAGCGGGAGTATCGATGCGTTTTTTCCTGACGTCCGTCGCCCGGACTATACGGGCATTGATGATCGCCGAGGATGGTTGGAGCGTGCGATCGAGGAGCAGAGTGCATCCCGGCGTGATGTGCTGCTGGACGTTGGCGGTGGCGATCTCGTGCTTCAAACGATGCTGAACGATCTGGATTTGAGCAGTGTTGCCGAGACGATGGGTGTGCGGGTGGTGATTGCGCAGCTGGTGGGCCCGATCGTCGCCGATATCGATCATTTCGATCCGACGATCGTGGGAAACGGCACCAATGTCGAGATGCTGTTCGTCATGAACGCGGGTTTGATCCGCGGTGACACCTCACCGATGAAAGCCTTTGAGCCGGTTTTTTCTTCCCCGGTGATCGCGGCGGCGCGGGCCAAGGGAGCGGTGATTGTGACGTTGCCGCAGCTGAGATGTCTGGATGCGGTGTTGGAGCGCGGTCTGACGTTCCGTGAGGCGGCCGAGCGGAAGACTCCGGCTGGTGTCACTCCGCTGTCGATTTTCGATGTGGCGCGTGTCTACAAGTGGTGGACTGAGGGTCTTGATACGACGTTCGCCCGGATTCCGGCCGAGTGGCTCCCCTATGTTGAAAGCGAGCCTATGATTGCGGAGGCCTCATGAGCGGCGTCCAGAAAGGGTTGGTTGGTCCAGGGCAGCGCAAGGCTGATCTTCAGGCCCCGATCGAGGCTTTGAAGCGGTCGATTGCAAATATGGAGCGGATGGCGGGGGACTGGGGGCTGCGGGCGGATGAACCTGCCGGTTTATTCATTCAATCGCAGGCTGAGGTATTGCGGTCACTGGACGAATTGTATCGGGCTTTCGTCGAACGACTGGTAGAGATTGAGTGCAGCAGTAGGACGGTCGCTCGGGAGATGCGTGAGGAGTCGGCGAAAATGTATGACTCGATTCTCACCTTCAGGCGGTTCATCGGCACGCTTCACGGTGAATACCAGAATGGCAATCTCTTGGGGGCGGATCGGGCCGTAAATCAGGCGGTGAGCACGTTGGTGTCGCATCTGAATGATGCGATCCGCAAACTGACTCAGCCACCGCCTCGACGCGAGTTCAAGGTCCAGCGGTCTTGGGTGATTGCGGCATCGACGGTTGCGGGGTTAATTGGGTTGTATTTCGTAAGTTCGATGGTGACGGGACAGAATGCGGATGCGCGTCACATCCTCGACTACGGCTTGGCGCGATGTGTGCATAATCGGGCGGTCGGGAAGCTCAACCGGATATATTGTCCGCTGGGCGATTTTTCTGACGGCCGGTGGCCGATGTCGGTGTCTTTGGTTCACAATATTGAAGAAAATATCAAGGGGAAACCGCAATTTGAGGGGATGCGTTTTTAGACTTTGCACTGGCGATAGAGCCTGAAAAAAACAGGGTGGTCCGATCCAGTAAGGGAGCAAAGTGATGGGCAGGCTAGGTTTCAGTGCCGCGATTGCGGCGATCGTTGTGAGCGGTGGTTGCGTTTATGGGCAGGTTCCACCGAAGCCGGGTCAGGTGATGTCCCGGCAGCAGCTGGAGCAGCTGCAAAAGGAGTCTGATCAGCGGTTACAGACAATGCACTTGAACTTGGGTCATCCAGTACCCCAAAATCAGGTTCATCAGCCGCATATTTATCCAATAAAAGGATTGTGGGTTTGCAAGGATGTTAAAGAGTTTGAGCCAATTTACGCAAAGCCAGATAAGAACTCGCCGATCGTTGCAAGGACGACCGAGTATGAAGCTGTTGGTGGCAAATATGTTCATGGTTTTGCGTACATCTTAATCAACGATAAGATTTCCGGCTACGTACAGTTGAAATATGTCTCGCCGTTTTACGATAAACTTTCACCGTCGACGACTTGCCAAGTGGTTGGGGTTACTGCCAATGGCAGTCCCGACTTGGATATTCGGTGAGGCCCGTCGTGAGCAATAGAACGATGATGCGTATGTCGATCGGTTTGGCCGGATCGGCGGGTGCGATGTTGCTGATCGGGGCTGCCATGGGGCAGGGGGTGGCACCGATGCCGCAAGCACCGGCTGAGGTTGTCCCAGTATTTCAGTTTCCGGGGATACCGGCATTTACGACAGGTCCAAGTAGCGCGCCTCTTCCGACCGGGATCGGGAGTGGGACAGGGACAGGCACTGGTGGTTTTGGTTCAGGGCCTGGTTCGGGCAGCAGCAATGTGATGGCTGAATTGATGGCGACACCTTATGGGCAGGCGGCACTTACGGCTGCCCAGACGGATGGTTTGAATCCGACGACGATGGCGGCGATTGCCGAGGTTGAAAGTCATTTCCAGAATATCGCCGATACCAGCGGCACGACATCGGCATTCGGTCCATGGCAGGTCGAAAGTGGGACGTGGCAGACGACATGCCAGCAATTCGGGTTGCCTTATTCTTTGGCTGATATGTCAAATCCGCAGGATGAGGCTGTCGTGGCCGCGGATACAATGGGTTCGTATGCACAAAGTGTGCAGGCAACTACAGGCTCTCCGCCGACGATCGATCAGATGTATGGGGCCTACATGTTCGGGCCCGGCGTAGGCGATCAGCTGGCGAATGTAAAAGACATGAGCGCACCGCTGCAGAGTTTCGTTCCGGCAGTCGATATCTCAAATAATAATCTGCAAGGTATGACTGTCGGACAATTCTATACGACAATGAACCAGCGGATGGGTGGTGTTGGGGGACAACCGGTCTTCAACGGCTGAGCCTCCTGAACGGTCAGGCGATTGAGACTCTTCGAGAGTTTGCCCCTCCGCGCCGCCAGGCGCGGGGGTGCCGGGGCATAGCGGGCGAAGCCCGCCGGCCCCCGCATTGCGCTGAAAGAGCGACACCGACCTTTGAACCAGGAACTCCTCCGGGGAAAATGGGGACAATCCACAATAATGCTGGCGGTTGGGCCGTGATTGCAGACGAAAAGGGCGGAGACCTTTCGATCTCCGCCCCTGAGGCTGTCTGGGTCAGCGTTCGAAGACGCCCATTTCGGCTTCGGCGGCCATCCGGTTCGTGCTGCGGGACGGGGCGCTTTTCGGGCTGTAGGGCTTCCAGTCGTTGCCGGTGATGGTTTCGAAGGCGTCGACCGCT
>JAQTXO010000277.1 GCA_028688765.1 Acidiphilium sp.
GCCTGTTCAAGGGTGAGGTGCACTGGCTGGCTCCCGCCGAGCGCGGCATCTACCGGCTCTGCAGCATTGACCCTGCCAAGCAGATGACGTGGGTCGGCTATGCAATCGCGCTTTTGATGTTCAGCGTCCTGCATTTCCTGCTGCTCTACGGTATTTTGCGGCTTCAGTATTATCTGCCGTTCAATCCGCAGCATATCCCCGGCATGGCGCCGATGCTGGCCTTCAACACGGCAGCCAGCTTCACGACGAACACCAACTGGCAAGCCTATTCGCCGGAAAGCCAGATTTCGAACGGCGCGCAGATGTTTGGCCTTGCGGTTCACATGTTCCTCTCGGCTGCGGCCGGTATCGCCGTTGCTGCCGCTCTGATGCGTGCCTTCATGACCGGTGGCTTGAAGACCCTTGGCAACGTCTATGCCGACATCACGCGGATCACACTTTACCTGTTACTGCCGATCGCACTGATTGCGGCGGTTCTCCTGCTCGCCTCGGGCGTGCCGATGACCTTCGCGCCGTTCGCCCATGTTCACACGCTGGTGGACGGCGGGCAGACGATCGCGCGCGGGCCGGTGGCGCTGCAAGAGGCCATTAAAAATCTCGGCACCAATGGCGGCGGTTTTTTCAATGCAAATGCTGCGCATCCGTTCGAGAATCCGACGGGGCTCACTAATCTTTTGGAAATCTGGCTCATTCTGGTCATCGGCTTCGCCCTGCCGATCGCTTTCGGCCACATGATCGGGCGCAAGCGCGAAGGGCTGGCGCTGTTCGCCGCGATGGCGATCATTCTTGGTTTCGCTATGATCGGCACCTATGCGGCCGAGGCCGCAAACAACCCCATCCTTGTCCACGCCGGTGTTATGGCCCAACCGGGCAACATGGTCGGCAAGGAGATGCGCTTCGGCATCGCGCAATCCACCACGTTCAACACCGCCGCGACGGGAACCTCAACAGGGGCCGTCGACTCCTTCACCGACAGCTACACGCCGCTGGGCGGACTGGTGCCGATGTTCCTGATGCAACTCGACGAAGTGACACCAGGTGGCGTCGGCTCGGGCTTGTACGGCATGGTGCTGTTCGCGCTGCTGGCGGTGTTCGTCGCCGGGCTGATGGTCGGGCGAACGCCCGAATATCTTGGCAAGAAGGTACAGGCGAAGGAGATCAAGCTGGCGATGATTGCGGTGCTGGTCCAGACCCTTTTCATTCTGGCTGGTGCTGGGTTCTCGCTCCTGACAAAATCCGGCCTTGGATCGCTTGCCAATGCAGGTCCGCACGGGCTCAGCGAGATGCTCTACGGCTGGACCTCGGGTACCGAGAATAACGGCAGCGCCTTCGCGGGCCTCTCGGCGAACACGCCGCTGCTCGATTACGGAATTGGTAGCGCGATGCTGTTCGGCCGGTTCGCCGTGCTGCTGCCAGTGCTGGCGATTGCCGGGTCACTGGCGGCCAAACCGAAGTTGCCCCATTCGACCGGCACCTTCCCGACCGACGGGCCGCTGTTCGTCGGCCTGCTGATCGGCGTCATCATCATCCTGGGTGGCTTGCAGTACATGCCTGCCGACACCCTGGGACCGCTCGCCGAACATTATCTGCTGCTCGCCGGCAAGACCTTCTGAGGAATCCGATCATGTCAAACCAAGCCGATACGATCGGTCTGTTCGATCGCGCCATCCTGACCCGCGCCGCTGGCGATGCGGTGCTCAAACTCAACCCGCGTACCCTGATGAAGAACCCGGTCATTTTTGCGACCGAAATCATCGCCGTCCTCGTCACCGTGGTCGGGGTCCGCGAACTGTTCGCCGGCCAAGCCGCTGCCTTCTCGATCGTGATCGCGATTTGGCTGTGGATCACGGTGCTGTTCGCCACCTTCGCCGAAGCCGTGGCGGAGGGCCGTGGCCGGGTACGCGCCGATGCGCTGCGACGCGCCCGGTCCGACACCATGGCCAAGCTGATCCTCGATCCGCGTGACCGCACTGTCTTCAAACCGACGCCTGCACCAGAGTTGCACAAGGACGATCTGGTGCTGGTCGAGGTGGGCGACATCATCCCTTCCGATGGCGATATTATCGAGGGCATCGCGAGCGTCAACGAAAGTGCGATCACCGGTGAATCCGCTCCGGTGATCCGCGAGGCCGGCGGCGATCGCTCGGCCGTCACGGGTGGCACGCAGGTGGTGTCGGACTTCCTGGTCGTCCGCATCACCGCCGAACCGGGTTCGACCTTCCTTGATCGGATGATCGCCCTGGTCGAGGGGGCGGAGCGGGGCAAGACGCCGAACGAAATCGCGCTCGATATCCTGCTGGCCGGCCTGACGTTGATTTTCGTGGTCGCGGTGGCGACCCTGCCGGGGTTTGCCGCCTATTCGCACACCCATCTGTCGATCGCGGTGCTCGCCGCCCTGTTCGTCTGCCTGATTCCCACGACCATTGGCGGCCTGTTGTCGGCCATCGGGATCGCCGGTATGGACCGGTTGATCCGCTTCAATGTGGTGGCAACGTCGGGCCGCGCAGTGGAAGCCGCCGGTGACGTCGATGAATTGCTGCTTGATAAGACGGGTACCATCACCTTCGGCAACCGCATGGCCGCCGCTATCTATCCGGTACCGAATGTTCAGGAGCGGGTTCTGGCGGAGGCTGCATGTTATGCCTCGCTCGGCGACGAGACACCTGAAGGACGCTCGATCGTCACCCTGATGCGCGAAAAGTTTCAAATTTCGGCAACGCTACCGACGAATGCGACGGTGGTGCCGTTCAGTGCCAACACGCGGGTTTCAGGGATCGATACGGGCGGTAAGTCCTGGCGCAAGGGGGCTGTCGATTCGGTGCTGAAGCTGGTCGAGCGTGCCCCGCCTGCGGCGTTCACCGAGGCCGTATCGCGCATTGCCCGTGCGGGCTCGACACCGCTCGCCGTCGTGGCGGATGGCCGACTACTCGGCGTCATTGAGCTCAAGGATATTGTCAAACCCGGCATCAAGGAGCGCTTCGCCGATCTTCGCCGAATGGGCATCCGCACCATCATGGTCACCGGCGACAACCGGGTCACGGCAGCAGCCATCGCTGCGGAGGCTGGAGTTGATGACGTGATCGCCGAGGCAACGCCGCAGGACAAGCTCAGCTATATCCGCAAGGCGCAGGAGGGCGGACGTCTGGTAGCCATGTGCGGTGACGGCACCAACGACGCACCGGCTTTAGCCCAGGCGGATGTCGGTGTCGCGATGCAGACCGGCACCCAGGCGGCACGCGAGGCCGGCAACATGGTCGACCTCGATAGCGACCCGACCAAGCTGATCGAAATCGTCGAAATTGGCAAGCAGTTGCTGATCACCCGCGGCTCACTGACCACATTCTCGATCGCCAACGACATCTCGAAATACTTCGCAATCCTACCAGCGATTTTCGTCGCGACCTACCCGCAGTTGCAGGCGCTTAACATAATGGGTCTGACGTCGCCCGAGAGTGCTATCCTTTCGGCGGTGATCTTCAACGCCCTGATCATCGTTGTGTTGGTGCCGCTCGCCTTGCGCGGCGTGAAGTTCCGTGCGGTTGGCGCAGCCGCGCTGATGCGCCGTAACTTGCTGATCTACGGTCTGGGCGGCGTCGTCGCCCCGTTTGTCGGCATCAAGGCGATTGACATGATCCTCACCGCCTTTCACATCTTTACCTGATCGGACACCGTCATGCTACGCGAAATAACAAATGAACTCCGCCCTGCTTTGTCGCTCGTCGTGCTGTTCACCCTGCTTCTCGGTGTGGCTTTTCCCGCCGCCCTCACCGGTTTCGCCCAATTGGTGTTTCCGTTCCAGGCGAACGGCAGCCTGATCCGGGTCAAGGGTCAGCCTGTCGGCTCGGCACTGATCGGCCAGAACTTCGCAGGCAAACACATCGTCGCGAAGGATTGGTTCCAGCCGCGCCCCTCGGCACTGACCGGCACTGATGCCAAGGGCAAAACCATCCCAACGCCCTACGACGCCTCCGAATCTGGCGCCTCAAACCTGGGGCCAACCAGCAAGACCTTGATCAGTGATGTCACCGCCCGGATTGCCGCATACCACAAGGCCTATGGCCCAGGTCGGGTGCCTGACGACGCGGTTGAATCTTCGGGTTCCGGCCTGGATCCCGATATCTCTCTGGCCAACGCGCTACGCCAAGCGCCTGCCATCGCCGCAGCGCGCAATCTTCCCGCAGCCACAGTGACCGCGCTGGTCAACCGCCTTGCCACCCACCGGCTGCTCGGCGTCATCGGTACCGACCATGTCAACGTCCTAAAACTGAATCTTAAACTGGCAGGTATGAAACAGCCCTGATAATGAAGTTGTGGCACGGTACGGCGATCGGACTAACTGCCGCGCCGACATCGGGGACGGCGCGGCTGGAATACCTCGCGCACCTACTTTTGGGAAGTCGCAGCTGGGGCAAGACAAATCGGTAACCGCGCAACCGCCCTGCCTTTAAGCAAGTATAGCTTGCGGCGCGCGTGGCCCAGCCTGCAGATCATGTGGAGGTCAACTGTGGCATGAGAGACATACCGAGTAACGTAAGCGGTGCGATTCTGGTGGTCGACGACGAACCGCAGATTCACCGGTTTCTGAAACCAGCCCTCGAGACAGCGGGTTACACTGTCTTGCGCGCGAACACCGGTGCCGAAGCCCTGCGGATCACGTCATCCAGTGCGCCGGCTCTTGTGCTGCTCGATCTCGGGCTACCGGACATCGATGGGCACGAGGTTCTCGCCAGATTACGTTCGTTTTCCGAGGCGCCAGTTATCGTGCTTTCCGCGCGTGACCGCGAGAGTGAAAAGATCAAGGCACTG
>JAQTXO010000278.1 GCA_028688765.1 Acidiphilium sp.
TGGACCTTATGCCGACGTCGGCATAAGGTCCATTATGCCGACTTTCGGATTATGCCGACATCTGGCGCCAAGTCAGCCCGGGTGGCGGTGCCCGCTGAGATGGACGCGGCATAATCCCAATTCGCTGCCGAGCAGCGCAGGCTCCTTTCTTTTCGCAAAAGGAGGAGTTTTTCATGTCGATCGATCCACATGGCGTTCGGATATCCGGGCCGCTCGAACAGTTTGGGAATGGCTATGCGAGCGAGCTGGACCGGCTTGGCTACGCGCCGGCATCCGTTCGTCTGCAGTTGAAGGTGTTTGCCGATTTGAGCGATTGGCTTCTGCGTCACGGCGCGGATGCAGCCTGTTTGAATTTGAGCGAACTCGACCGCTTCCTGAGTAATCGTCGGGCTGTCGGTCACTCCAGATACGCTTCACCCAAGGCGATTCGACCTATTCTGGATTATCTTCAGCGGCTTGAGCTCATTATGATCCAAGGCGGGGACGGAGCCATCGGGCCGGTCGACGCGATGCTCGATCGGTTCTGGCGCTACCTTACGGTTGAGCGAGCATTGGCGTCCGTCACGGCGCGCGCCTACCTCAGTATGATGCGCCCTTTCATTCAGCGCCGGGTCACGTCAGATTGTGGTGAGTTGGATCTCGAGCACCTGACCTTAGCCGATATCAACTCCTTCGTGGTGATCAGATGTAATCAGCAAAGTCGAGGGGCGGCGACACTGACGGTTACAGCCCTTCGGTCCTTTCTTCGATTCCTGCATTTGGATGGCGTCATTGAAAAGTCGCTGGTCTCCGCTGTGCCGTCGGTTGCGAGCCGGCGTTTAGTTGGGCTCCCAAAGGGGCTGGCTCCCGATCAGGTTCAGCGCCTTTTCTCATCATGTGATAATACGACGCGGCGCGGCTGCAGGGATGTCGCCATTCTGACCATTCTGGTCCGTCTCGGCTTGCGGTCGGGGGAAGTAGCGAAGCTCCGGCTGGACGATATCGACTGGCGAGCCGGTGAAATCATTGTGCGCGGCAAAGCAAACTGCCTCGAACGTGTCCCTCTGCCCGCGGATGTCGGCTGCGCGTTGGCCAAATATCTGCAGCATGGGCGCCCTGCGAGCGCCCAAGGGCGGACAGTATTTGTTAGAATTAAGGCGCCGCATCGGAATCTCAGTTCCGCTGGCGTGAGCGACGTAGTGGCTTATGCCGCCAAGCAGGCTGGTCTCGGGCGAATCTATGCCCACCGGCTGAGGCATACAGCAGCGATGCAAATGTTGCGGGCCGGGGCGTCATTGCCGGAAATTGGCCAGCTCTTGCGTCACCGCCGCGCTTTAACGACGGCGATTTACGCCAAGGTCGACCGCGATGCTTTACGAGCAATCGCCCGTCCTTGGTCAGGAGACGCCGCATGACCCCCCTTCGTCAGGTGTTGGCTGACTACTTGGTCGTGCGGCGAGCTCTTGGCTACAGGCTGGTCCGAGCCGAGAAACTACTCACTCAGTTCCTGACGTTCGTCGAGGACCGTGATGAAGATCATCTAACCATCGAGACCGCCCTAGCTTGGGCAACTGCGCCGGCAAATGCCGATCCAAACTGGATGTCCAGGCGTCTTTCTGTCGTTCGCCGGTTCGCGATCCATCTGCGTGGGATCGACCCTGCCACTCAGGTGCCGCCAGCGGATATTCTGCCAGGCCGATCACGCCGAGCGACACCATATCTCTACTCAACGGAGGAGATCGCCACGTTGATGTCGACGACGGCGATATTGCAGGGGGCGCACCGGAGGGCAACCTATCGAACGCTGATCGGTTTGCTGACCGCGACTGGTATGCGGGTCGGAGAAACGATCGGTCTCGATCGTGACGATCTCGATACGATCACCGGCGTACTCACTATCCGCAATGGGAAATTCGGAAGATCTCGTGAGTTGCCGTTACATTCTAGCACCCTCACGGCCCTGAACGACTATCTAGGCTCCACCGAGCGGCCTTACCACGCTCGGAAGGTTTCAGCCTTCTTTCTGTCGCCAGCGGGCACAAGGTTGCTCTATACCAACGTCCAGAACACGTTCCAGCGGCTTGCCCGTCATTCTGGCATCACGCCGCGTTCGGCAGCATGCAGGCCAAGGCTCCACGATCTCCGACACAGCTTCGCTGTCAACACCATTCTCGACGCCTATCGCGAGGGCGTCGATCCGGGGGCGAGATTGGCGATCCTGTCGACCTATCTCGGCCATATCAATCCGGCTCACACATATTGGTATCTGTCAGCGTCGCCAGAGTTGCTGCAGTTGGCTGGAGATCGATTAGAACGCTACCTCGGAGGCGGCGCATGACCCTAATTGCCGCAACCTTGCAAGCGTTCTTTACGGACCGTCTGGTTCGTCAGCGCCAAGTTAGTCCGAACACGCTGGCCGCATACCGAGACACGCTAAGATTACTACTGGTCTTTGCCGCGAGCAGGAACGGTAAAGAGCCATCCAAATTGGATATCGACGATCTCGATGCTCCATTAATCGGTGCCTTTCTCGACGATCTCGAACGGCAGCGTAAAAATGGCCCGCGCACTCGCAATGCCCGGCTTGCAGCAATACGCTCGCTGTTCCGGTACGCAGCCCTTCAGCATCCTGACCATGCTGCAGTCATCGCACGCGTTCTCGCCATCCCTCCAAAGCGCTTTGACCGAAAGCTTGTGACATTCCTCAATGAATCGGAAATCAGCGCGCTGCTTACTGCACCCGATCAGTCGACGTGGACCGGCCGGCGGGATCATGCGCTCTTCAGCCTTGCGACCCAGACCGGTCTGCGCGCATCAGAACTGATCAGCCTTCAATGCTGCGCTATCCATCTTGGCGCTGGTGCGCATGTGAGCTGTCACGGAAAGGGACGAAAGCAGCGTATCACCCCGCTCACCCAAGGCTTGGTCGCTACTCTTCGCATCTGGCTCGCCGAGCGGGAAAGTTTGCCTGGTGTTCCACTCTTTGTGACATGCTCCGGCAAAGCACTCAGTCGCGATGCCCTTGAACACAGACTTGCCAAATACGTGCGAATTGCTGGTCGCATCTGTCCGTCGCTTCTAGAAAAGTCCGTGACCATGCATGTCTTGCGGCACTCTGCGGCAATGCGATTGTTGCGCGCTGGGGTCGACACGTCGGTGATCGCGCTCTGGTTGGGGCACGAGAATGTAGAAACCACCCAGATCTACTTGCATGCCGATTTGGCCATCAAGGAACGCGCTCTGGCCAGGACAGTACCCGCAGAAACCCCACCAGGACGATTCCGACCCACCGACAAGCTTCTCGCCTTTCTACAGGCCCTCTGATTATGCCGCGTCCATCTCAGCGGGCACCGCCACCCAGGCTGACTTGGCGCCAGATGTCGGCATAATCCGAAAGTCGGCATAATGGACCGTGCAGCGCTGATGGCATGTCCTTGGCCAGACCTCCTCGATCGCCTTCCAGAAGCCGAGCGCCCCGTCCCCGGTGGCGACCTGCGGTGCGATGGTCAGACCCCGAGCCTTCAGATCGACGAGCAGTTCGTGCCAGCTCTGCGCACTTTCCCGCATGCCCACCTGAAAACCGATCAACTCTTTCCGGCCCTCGGGGGTGGCGCCGATCAGCACCAGCATGCACTCTGCCTGCGGTTCCATCCGTGCCTGTAAATACACTCCATCCGCCCAGATGTAGACGTAACGCCGGGCTGAAAGATCCCGCCGCTGCCAGCGCTTGAAGTCGGATTCCCATTCGCCGCGCAATCGGGCAACTACCGAGGGCGAGAGGTTTGGCGCATCTTTCCCCAACAACGCCCCCAATGCATCTTGGAAATCACCCATCGAAATACCGCGCAGATAAAGGATGGGCAACAACGCATCCAGGCTCCGGGTCCGACGCGCCCAGGGCGGCAAAAGGGCCGAGGTGAAACGAATGCGCTCACTGCCCGCCTCCGCCCCGCGGTCGCGCAGCTTCACACGCTGCACCTCGACCGGACCAATCCCAGTCTGGAGTTCCCTCACCGGACCCAGACCGTGCCGCACAACACGGTCGCGGCCGTCAGCCAGCCTTTCACCCTTCATCGCGGCCAGAAACGCCTCAGCCTCCGCCTCGATTGCCTGGGCCAGCAGCCGACGGGCCCCGTCCCTCAGGATCGCCGTCAGCGGATCCTCAACGTCTCCGGGCTTGCGGAAGGGAAGAATAGTGCTATCGCTCGTCATAGGCGTATCGCTCCTTCAAGAGGTTCAGGCAGGCTTCCACCCGCCTCGATACGCCACCTTTCTCACCAAGCCATCACCCAATTCCGGCCATAGCTCTCGCCGCGGGCGTCCCCTGTCTGCGCCGCTTCGCCGTGACACGCCCCGGCCGCGTCCTGCTCTATCCCGCCGAGGACGCGCTTCACATCGTCCGCCGGCGCCTCGAAAGCATCTGTGCAGCCGCCGGCACCAAACTCGCAGCCCTCGATGTTCAAGTGATCACCGCACCCAGCCTGCGCCTCGATCTCGAAGACGACCGCGCGCGTCTCGCCGACACCATCGCCAGGCTGAAACCGCGCCTCCTCGTGCTCGATCCGTTCGTGCGCCTGCACCGCATCGATGAGAACGTCAGCGGCGAAGTCGCACCCCTGCTCGCCTTCCTGCGCGACATGCAGCGGCACCATGCCGTCGCCGTCGCTGTCGTCCACCATGCAAAAAAAGGCGCCGGGACACTCCGCGCCGGTCAGGCCCTGCGCGGATCATCCGAGTTCCACGCCTGGGGCGATTCCAACCTCTATCTCCGCCGCGATGGCGACGATCGCATCATCCTCACCCCAGAGCATCGCGCCGCGCCCG
>JAQTXO010000279.1:0-3811 GCA_028688765.1 Acidiphilium sp.
GAGGAGCCCCCGCGCGACGCCCGCAGGCAATTTCTCGCGATTCCAGATGACCGGCGCACCGGGACAGCGGTTACGCGTAAAGAGGCCGGCCACCGTGGTCCCGGGCTCGAAAGCGGCCAGCATGACATCGGCCCGGTCACGATATTTGATGGCAGCCTTGGCGGTCGCGAACCGAACGCCCCGGACCGGCGGCAGGGCGGGCAGTTGTTGGGCAAGAGGAGATACTGCCAGCGCCTTGGCCATCAAATCAGAGCCCTATTTGGACGCAGGTGCCATGGAGGAGTCACCCGCAGAAGACGGCGTGGCCGGCGAACCGTCGGGATTGAAGAGCTTTATTTTCAATCCAGTACGGGCATTTTCCAATGCCTTGGTTATGGCCGCATCGGTCATTTTCTGACGGATGCTGTCCTTGACATCATCGAAACTGGGTGCTGGCTTCTCGCGTTTGCCCTGGGATTTGATGATGTGCCAGCCGAATTGCGATTGGACCGGCGTTTTCGTGTAGGTACCGGGCTTGAGAGCGAATGCCGCTTCGGCGAAGGGCTTGACCATTTCATCCTTGGTGAACCAGCCGAGTTCTCCGCCGTTTTTGGCACCCGGATCGATGCTGTCCTTGATCGCCAGCGCGCTGAACTTGGCTCCCTTGTTGAGCTGATCGATGATTTTTTCAGCTTCAGCCTTGGTTTTGACCAGAATCTGGCGGGCCTTGACCTCTTCGGGCTGCTTCTGACCCACGTAATGCTTCTGATAATATGCCTTGACCGCCGCATCGTTGAGTTTCGGCTTGACCTCGGCGCGGAGGTACGCGGCCTCTAGCGCCCGGTTGGCCGCTTCTCGCATCTGGGTCTTGACCGCGGGTTTTTTGGCGATGCCGCTTTCGCGGGCTTTGACCAGAAGAGCACGTTCATCGACGAGACGGTTGAGAAGAACGGGGTAAAGCTCCTGCGGCGGCGCCTGTTGCAACTGGGGTGGCAGGGATTGAGCAGCCTTCGCAAGGGCGGACAGGTGGATGTCGTGCCCGTTCACGATGGCGACCACAGGATCTTTGGCCGGCACACTCGACGACGTGGCAGGCTTGGTCGCGTCGTTGGCGTTGTCGCTGGTCGCCGCACGGGCGACGCCTGCAGTGACCATAACAACTGCCACAGCGCCGTAAACTGCCGCAGAGTACCCGTAGCTCGAACGCTTCATCCGATATAATCCCATTTCAAGAACCGGCGCACCATGACCGAACTGGGCGAACCGGGCAAGACGGGGCAGTGAACCTCATCCGGTCGTGCTTGTTTATTGACCGGACCGGCACGCGCTCCTATGTCTGACCGCTGAAACAACGTCTGCCGCTAGCCGGATTCCAGCTTGTGTCGGTATGCGACGTTGCCTGACCAAACGGAACCTCGTCTCATCATGATATCACGTATCGCCCGCGCGCTTCTTGGCACTACCAACGATCGCTCTCTGAAAGCCTATCGCCGCAGGATCGACCGGATCAACGCAGTCGAGCCGAGCCTGGCTGAACTTGATGATGCCGCGCTGCAGGCCAAGACCATCGAATTCCGGACGCGCATCGAAGGCGGCGAGTCGTTGGACGATCTGCTCCCTGAAGCCTTCGCGGTCTGTCGCGAGGGAGCGAAACGCGTTCTTGGCATGCGCCATTTCGATGTTCAGCTGATCGGCGGCATGGTCCTGCATGACGGCAAGATCGCGGAGATGAAAACCGGCGAGGGCAAGACCCTGGTCGCGACGCTGCCGGTGTACCTGAATGCATTATCGGGACGGGGCGTTCATGTCGTCACCGTAAATGACTATCTTGCGCGGCGCGATGCCGAGTGGATGGGACAACTTTATAATTTTCTCGGATTGTCGGTCGGGATCATTGTGCCCGGGATCGAGGATGACGAGCGGCGCGCCGCATATGCGTGCGATATCACCTATGGAACCAATAACGAGTTCGGGTTCGACTATCTTCGTGACAATATGAAGTATGCGCTGGCCGACATGGTGCAGCGCGATTTCAACTACGCCATCGTTGACGAGGTCGACAGCATCCTGATCGATGAGGCTCGGACCCCGCTTATCATATCCGGCCCGTCGGACGAACCGACCGAGCTCTACGCGCAGGTGGACGGGCTCGTGAAAATCCTCGCCGAAGATCCGCTGAACTACGACAAGGACGAGAAGTTCAAGACCGTCAACCTGACCGAAGCCGGTTCCGAAACGATCGAGCGTATGCTGGCAGAAGCCGGGTTGCTGACCGAAGGCAATTTGTACGACGTCTTCAATGTCTCGCTGGTTCACCATACGCAGCAATCGTTGCGCGCGCATACACTGTTTGCCCGCGATGTCGATTACATCGTCAAGAACGGTCAGGTGATCATCATCGACGAATTCACCGGCCGGATGATGGAGGGAAGGCGCTACTCGGATGGACTGCACCAGGCTTTGGAAGCCAAGGAGCACGTCACGGTCGAGCGTGAAAATCAGACGCTCGCATCCATCACGTTCCAGAATTATTTCAGGCTGTACCCGAAACTTTCGGGCATGACCGGAACGGCCATGACGGAAGCGGATGAGTTCGAGGAAATCTACAAGCTGTTGGTCGTCGAGGTGCCCACCAATGTGCCGGTGAGCCGCAAGGACAGCGATGACGAGGTTTATCGGAGCGAATCGGAAAAATATCAGGCCGTCGCGACCTTGATCGAAGAGTGCCGCGCCCGCGAACAGCCCGTACTGGTCGGGACCACTTCGATCGAAAAATCAGAAATCATCTCAAACCTTCTGACATCGATGGGAATCGAGCATTCGGTGCTCAACGCCCGGTTCCATGAACAGGAAGCCAGCATCGTGGCAGACGCGGGTGCGCCGGGTGCCGTGACGATTGCGACCAATATGGCCGGGCGCGGCACCGACATCAAACTCGGTGGCAACCTTGAAGCGCGGTTGCAGAAGCAACTCGACGCGCTCGACCCTGCCCTCAGAGCGGAGCGCGAGGCGGCCATTCGCGCCGAGATCGAGAGCGCGCACGAGATCGTCCGTGCGGCTGGCGGCTTGTTCGTCATTGGAACGGAACGGCATGAGAGCCGCCGGGTCGACAACCAGTTGCGTGGTCGATCGGGCCGTCAGGGCGACCCTGGTGCTTCGCGGTTCTTCCTGTCGCTTGACGATGATCTGATGCGGATTTTCGGGTCTGACCGCATGGGGCCGATGTTGCAGAAACTCGGATTGAAGGATGGCGAGGCCATCATACATCCCTGGATCAACAAGGCTCTGGAAAAGGCACAGAAAAAGGTCGAGGCCAGAAACTTCGATACCCGCAAGAACCTTTTGAAATACGACGACGTGATGAACAACCAGCGCAAGGAGGTCTATGCGCAACGGCGGGAGTTCATGGCGGCCGAGAGCGTTGCGGACGTCATCGGCGAGATGCGTGCCGATACGATCGCTGAAGTCGTGGAACGGCGGATTCCGACCAAAGCGTACGCGGAACAGTGGGAAAGCCTCGAACTCAGGGAAGATGTGCAGCGGATTTTCGGCATCGATCTTCCGATCGAGGAATGGGCTGCCGAGGAAGGTATTGACGAGACGCATCTGCGCGAACGGATCGCCGAAGCGGTCGATGCGCATATGAGTGCGAAAGCGGAAAGTTTCGGCCCGGACTTCATGCGGTTTCTCGAGAAATCGATCTTGCTGCAAACCCTCGATCATCTTTGGAAAGAGCATCTCCTCGCGCTCGATCATCTGCGGCAGGGCATCGGGCTGCGCGCTTATGGCCAGCGTGACCCGCTGAATGAGTACAAGGCTGAAGCGTTTGCAC
>JAQTXO010000279.1:3821-4802 GCA_028688765.1 Acidiphilium sp.
CACTGTTTTCGGTCATGCTGGAGGATCTGAAGGAACAGGTATCGACAGCGCTTGCGCACGTCGAGCTCGGCGTCGATCCCGCAGCGAACCCACCTGTATTCGATCCTTCGATGTTGCTTGAAAGTCATTCCCACTCAGATCCCTTCCACGGCGAGCTTGGGTTGGCTCAAGCCGAAGTGGCGGGCGCGATGCCGTTACCGGTCACGAGTCTGCGCGCCGAGGCGGTGGACCCGGCGCGACCGGAAACATGGTCCGCCACGCCGCGCAATGCGCCGTGTCCCTGTGGATCGGGGAAAAAATACAAATATTGCCACGGCAATCTCGGCCTGGGCTGAAGCTGGTCATCTATCGTCGGTAGTTTGGGAAGCGCGCATTCGAGAAGACGCCGGTTATATTCCGATCCAGTCAGATATCGAGCGTCTCCGTCAATTTGATGATCTCGCCTTTCAACCTGGTGAATGCCGAATCATCAAGTCGGGTACGGCACCTCACCTCATTCTGTATCGTGACAAGATTGGTGGCAAGTTCATACCCTTTCGGAGCCAACTTCACGACGACGACACGCTCGTCCTGACGGCTCCGCTCACGTGTGATCCAGTCGGCTTCGGCAAGGCGCTTCAGAAGGGGCGTAACCGTTGCGGCGTCCAGCTTGAGCGCCTCTGCAATGCCGTTCACGGTGGACTCGTGACATTCAATCAATACCAACAGGACGATGTACTGGGGGTAGGTAATTTTATATTTGGCTAATAACGGCCTGTATATTCTAGTAATTGAATGTGTTGCCGCGTATAAGGCAAAGCACAACTGATTATCCAGCCGAAGATTTTCGAATTCCTTAGCCATAGCGCCCCGCCTTTGCGATATCTCAATTTTTACATCGTAAAACTGAATAAGTCCAGTTTGTTACGAATTAACTGACGGCGTGCCTGACACGATATCGAAGTCGTGACCTCCAAGGATCATTTATGGTTAACGCTGTGT
>JAQTXO010000280.1 GCA_028688765.1 Acidiphilium sp.
ATTTCGGTGAACCCGGGCCCGGGCAGATCGGGCGCGATGACGGTGAACCGCCGTGCGAGTGCAGGGGCCAGACCCCGCCACGAATGAGTCGCCGCCCCGGTGCCGTGCAGCAGCAGCACGACCGGCCCGGCCCCCATGACCTGGACATGAAAACGCAGGCCGCCCGCCTCGACGAAGCGGCTCGCCGCGCGATTGGGCCAGGCCGCGCCGTCGCGCTCCCAGTCCGGCGCACCATCGCCCATCAGCGCCTGCCAGAGCGAGGCGTCCTGCCCCCGATCGATCGGAGCGGGTGCGGTTTCGGTCATTTCAAGCGCCATTCGGGTCATCTTTCAGGCCGCCTGCGCGCGCACGGCATGGCTGAGCGCCGCCGCATCGGCGAAGGGCAGCGGCAGATAGCGCCCCTCCATCAGCCGTGCGAGCTCGGCAGCGAACGGATTGCGGCGCGGCGCGGTGTCGATCACCATGGCGGCAAGCCCGGCAGCGGCACAGGATTGCGCGGCACCACGGGCATCGCGCCCGGCGGCCTCCCGTCCCGGCTTGCCGTCCCGCCCGATATTCGCCCCGCCATCGGTCAGCACCACGATCAAGGGCCGCGCCCCCCGGCGCCGCTCGGCCAGCGCCATGTCGCGCGCGGCATCGATCCCGAGCGCGAGCGGCGTGGCCCCGCCCCCCGGCAAGG
This sequence comes from Acidiphilium sp., assembly GCA_028688765.1. Classification (GTDB taxonomy): domain Bacteria; phylum Pseudomonadota; class Alphaproteobacteria; order Acetobacterales; family Acetobacteraceae; genus Acidiphilium; species Acidiphilium acidophilum. The sequence continues at coordinate 680 of JAQTXO010000280.1, forward strand.
CGGCAAGGCTGCGGCGGGCACGGGCGAGCGCGCCGGTCGGCGGCAGCAGCACCTCGGCGGCGCGGTTGCGAAACGCGATCAGCGCGACCTGATCGCGCCGCACATAGCAATCGGCGAGCAGCAGCTAGATCGCCCCCTTGGCTTCGGCCAGCCGGTTCAACGCCGACGAGCCCGACGCATCGACCGCGAAAATCGCTACCGCCCGCACCGGCGCGATAAACCGCTTGATCCGGAAATCCTCGGCGCGAACCATCACGCGCGGCCCGCCAGCCGAGGCGGCCCGATCCCGGCGGCGCAAACGCTGCATCGGCGCGGCGGCGCGCAGCGTATCGATCACGGCAAGCCGCGCCCCATTACCGGGACGGCCCGGCCGCACCCCGGCGGGACGACCCCGCATCCCCCCGGCCGCACGATCGACCGCACCACCCCCGGCACTGCGCGCGGGCGGCGTGTGACCATGCATCGCCAGCGCCGCCAGCAGATCGAGCGGCAAGGCGATGCGGGCGGCATCCAGCACCCGGTCGGCCATGTCTTCCGGAGTCCGGCCTGGTTCGCCCCGCTCCTCCGGCACTTCATCCGGCATGGACGATCGGGCTTCAGCCTCTCATGTCTGCGGCTCCGGCTGCGCTTGCTGTTCCGCCTGCTGTTCGGGCGCGGGCAGCGTCGTTGCGCGGGGCGCCAAAATCAGCCGCGCGGCCAGAATGGCATCGGCCTCGGCGACGGTTGCGCGCCCGGCCAGCGCCGCGGCGGCACGGGCAGCACGCAGCGCAAGAATCGTCCCCCGCAACGACCCGATCCCGAGCGCAGCGGCCGTCCCGCACAAAGCGGCGGCGATCCCATCCGGCACCACGACCCGCGCAAGGCGGCGGCGCGCGCCAGCGATCCTGCCGGCACCGGGCCAGACGAACGCGCCCACAAACGTATCGTCGAGCATGGTCTCATCGAGCATGAACGCAAGCCGGTCGGCCAGCGCAGCCGGAGCGGCCTCATCGCCGATCCCCTCATCGAGCGCGATCACCCCGAACCGCGCGTCCCGCACACTCATCACCCCGTCCCGCGCCACACTCACCGTCCCGCGATCGAGTGACGCCACCAACTTGCCTACCAGCGCCCGATCCAGCCGCTCCGCCATCGGGATCACCACGACACCGCCATCGATCTCCGCGAGCAGCCCGGTCGCCGCAATCCGCGAGCCTGACCGCAGCGTCGCCGCCAGATCGAGCCCGCCGAGCAGCCGGTCATCGCTGATATGCGCGGGCAGGCGGCGCACCGGCATGGCGGATGGCAGCAAGGCACGGCAACGCGCAATAAATTCATCCCGCGCCGGCCCGATCCGGCTGCGGATCACCATGCCGCCGAGCCCGACCGGATCGATCGCGAACAGGCACGCGGCAAGCCCGGCATCGCGGGTCGGTTTGCGCGGTCCCGGCATCGGGCTCATGCCGCGACCGCGCTTGGCGCAAATAATTCGGAAACCGCGCGTTCGACCCGCGCCCCGGCGAGGCTCTCATCAAGCGGATCGCGACGCAACCGGTGGCGCAGCGCGGCAGGAGCCACGGCCCGCAAATGCGCCTCGCTCACCTCGCACGCCCCCTCCAGCGCAGCCTCGGCGCGCGCGGCGCGCAGCAGCGTGAGTTCGCCGCGCAATCCGTCAGTGCCGAGCTGAAGGCAAAGCTGCGCGGCCCGGCGCAGGATCGCGTCCGGCACCACAACAAGCGGCAGAAGCCTGATCGCATCCACCAGTTGCCGCCGCAGCGCCGCTTCCGCCGGCGCGAACCGGGCCATGAACCCGCGCCGGTCGTGCTCGAACGCATCGCGCCGCCGCACCACCTCGATCCGCTGGTCGAGATCGGTCGGGGTCCTGACCTCGACGCAGAGGCCGAACCGGTCGAGCAGTTGCGGGCGCAACTCGCCCTCCTCGGGATTGCCGCTGCCGATCAGCACGAACCGCGCCGGATGGCGCAGGCTCAACCCCTCGCGTTCCACCACATTCTCGCCCGAGGCCGCGACATCGAGCAGCAGATCGACCAGATGATCTTCGAGCAGATTGATCTCATCGATATATAAAAAGCCCCGATGAGCACGCGCCAGCAGGCCGGGCTCGAACGCCTTGACCCCATCGGACAAGGCCCGTTCGAGGTCGAGCGCACCGACCACCCGATCCTCGGTGGCCCCAAGCGGCAGATCCACCACCGGTATCGCCACCCGCTCGGCGGGCAGCCGCCCCGCCGCACGGCGGGTGCGGCAATCCGGGCAGAGCGCCGCGCGATCCGAAGGGTCGCAATGATAGACGCATCCCGCAACCGCGCGCATCGTCGGCAACAGCGCCGCCAAAGCCCGGACCGCCGTGGATTTGCCGGTGCCGCGATCGCCGAACGCCAGCACCCCGCCGAGCGCCGGCTCCACCGTCGCGATCAGCATCGCCCGGACCATTTCCGACTGGTCGACGATGGCGGTGAACGGATAGAGCGCCATGATCAGCGCACCGCCACGACGGCGCCGAACGGCGCGTTCAACCGCACGATGGTCCAGTTCAGGAACCCGGCGAAGCTGACCCACAACAGATACGGCACCAGCAGCAGGCTCGCGCGCGCGGCATAAGGCTGCATCGCAATGATCAGGGCGGCAATCGAAAGCCAGAGCGGAAAAATATCGATCAACGCCCAGTCGGGCCGCCGCATCGCAAAAAACAGCACGCTCCAGGCGATATTGACCACCGCATTGAGCGCGAACAGCCCGATCACCAGCGCCGCACTCGCCCGATCCGGCGCCGATTCCCAGGAAATCACCCCCGCCGCCGCGATCAACGCGAAAATGATCGTCCAGACCGGCCCGAACAGCCAGGGCGGCGGCTGCCACGAGGGCTTGCGCAGGTTCCAGTACCAGGGCCCCAGCCTCGTCGCGAGTCCCCCCGCGAGCGCGGTCACCGCCGCCGCCCCGGCAGCGACCAGCACCGGTCCCCAATTGCCCGAAAAAAACGTCACGTGCCGCAATCCATGATGTAATCCATCCTCATGCGTGCATCAGCCGGGTCAGCCGCGCCATATTCTTGGTAAAAATCCGCAGATGCACGACCGGTCTGGTGCGCACCAGCGCCTTGTTCATATAGGCCTGCCAGGTCATCGCCTGAACATCGGCATCGCCGCAGATCGCAACGAACAGCTCCCGCCGCCGGTCGCTCGAATACCAGAAATTCTGCATGAACCCGAGCACGAAAAACACCATCCCGTGGGTCTTCATGAAGCGCTTGCGCGCCGTCCGCAGCGCCCTCGCGTCCCCCGTGGCGCAGAATTCATCGACCGCCTCGCCCGCCAGCTGGCCACCGAGCATGGCGTAATAAATTCCCTCGCCCGAAGCCGGCGCAACCACCCCGGCGGCATCCCCGGCGAGCAGCACGTTGATCCCATCATCCCAGCGCGGCAGCGGCTTGAGGGGCAGCGGCGCGCCTTCGGAGCGGATCGTCTCCGCCCCGGCCAGCCCCGCCGCATTCCGCAGATCGCCCACCGCCCCGCGCAGCGAAAATCCCTTGACCGCACTGCCGGTGCCGATGCTCGCGGTCTCGCCATGCGGAAAGATCCAGGCATAGAAATCCGGCGACACCCGCGCATCGTAATGGATCTCGCATTGCTGCGGATTCCACCCCGGCGTCCCGGCGGGCGGCGATTTGATCCCCTCGTGATAGGCGAACACCCGTTTGTGTTTGTCCGCCCCCGGAATCGTCTGCCGCGCCACGGCGGACACCGCCCCATCCGCGCCGATCACCGCGCGCGCCCGCACCACATCGCTGCCCGCCCCCGTCTTGAAATGCACGCTCGTGCGCCCCGCCGCATCCCGTTCGAGCCGCTCGAACCGCCCGGTCCGCCGTTCCGCCCCCGCTGCCGCCGCCCGCTCGCGCAGGAACTCGTCGAACACATCGCGATCGACCATACCGACATAACCGCCATCATCGATCGGCATCGCCACCGTCTTCGCCGTGGGAGAAACGATGTTCGCCCCCCGCGCCCTCGCCACGATCAGATGCTCCGGAATCGCATAATCGCGAATCAGTCGCGGCGGCACCGCCCCCCCGCACGGCTTGATCCGCCCGGCGCGGG
>JAQTXO010000281.1 GCA_028688765.1 Acidiphilium sp.
CCACACCATACCGCTCGGGATCGCGCACCTGATAGGCAAACACCGTCGCCCCCTCCGGCCGGCACGCCGCCGCCCGCAACGATACCGACAAATGATCGGCATGAATCAGATTATCGCCCAGTGCCAAGGCGCACGCCTGCCCCCCCAGCCACTCCTCGCCGATCAGAAACGCCTGCGCCAACCCGTCGGGCGACGCCTGCGCCGCATACGTCATCGAAATCCCGAACTGCGACCCATCCCCAAGCAACCGCTGGAACTGCGGCAGATCCGCCGGAGTCGAAATCAACAACACATCCCGTATCCCCGCCAATAACAACGTCGATAACGGATAATACACCATCGGCTTGTCATAAACCGGCAATAACTGCTTGGACGTCGCCTGCGTCGTCGGATGCAACCGCGTCCCCGACCCCCCCGCCAGGATAATGCCCTTGGTAATCATGGCGTGAGGGGTGTGCCGGTTGCAGGGAAGGCCGGGGCTTCGCCCCGGACCCCACCAGGAGGCGCCGCCTCCTGGACCTCAGCTAAGGGCTTAGCCCTTAGAACCCGGAGTTTCAGGATGGGGGTGGGCGCGGCACGGGATTGTTCGCGGCCATGGCCTCGACAGCCCACCCCCATCCTGAAACTGGTGGATTCCAAAGGCTCAGCCTTTGGCGGGGTTCCAAGGGGCAGCGCCCCTTGGCGGGGCGCGGGGCGAAGCCCCGGCCTTTGCGGCACCGGCATCCCCCTCATGCCGCGGTTCCCAGGCGTTGGCCGGCGTAGCGGGCGGTGCGGATGGGGTGCCACCATGCGGTGTTGGCGAGGTACCATTGGATGGTGCGGGCGATGCCGGATTCGAAAGTGTGGGTGGCGTGCCAGTGGAGGGCGGATTCGGAGGTGGTGGGGTCGATTTCGTAGCGGAAATCGTGGCCGGGGCGGTCGGTGACGAAGCGGATCAGGCGGGAGCGGGGGCCGGCGGGGTCGGGGTGTTGCTGGTCGAGGAGGTTGCAGATGGTGGTGACGACGTCGAGGTTGGTGCGGGGCTGGCGGGCGCCGATGGCGTAGGTGGCGCCGGGGGTGCCATTGAGGGCGATGAGGGCGAGGGCTTCGGCGTGATCGTCGACGTAGAGCCAGTCGCGCATGTTCGAGCCGTCGCCGTAGACGGGGAGGGGTTTGCCGTCGAGGGCGTTGAGCAGGATGAGGGGGATGAGTTTTTCGGGGAACTGCCACGGGCCGTAATTGTTGGTGGTGTTGGAGACGATGGTGGGCAGGCCGTAGGTGTGGTGCCAGGCGCGGACGAGGTGGTCGGAGGCGGCTTTGCTGGCGGAGTACGGGCTGCGCGGGTCGTAGGGGGTGGTTTCGGTGAAGGGCGGGTCGTTGGCTTCCAGGGCGCCGAAGACTTCATCGGTCGAGATGTGGTGGAAGCGGAAGGCGGATTTGCGGGGTTCGGGCAGGGCGGCCCAGTAGGTGCGGGCGGCTTCGAGCAGGATGAAGGTGCCGGTGATGTTGGTGTTGATGAAGTCGGCGGGTCCGTCGATCGAGCGATCGACGTGGGATTCGGCGGCGAGGTGCATGATGAGGTCGGGCTGGTGGGTGGCCAGGGCGCTGCGCATGGCTTCGGCGTCGGTGATGTCGGCGCGGATCAGGGCGTGGCGCGGGTGGGAGCGGGCTTGATCGAGCGCGGCTTCGGAGGCGGCGTAGGTCATTTTGTCGATGTTGACGACGGTGTGGCCGGTCGTGGCGATGATGTGCCGGATCACTGCCGAACCGATGAAGCCGCAGCCTCCGGTGATCATGATATTCATGCCGAACCCCAGTTGTTCTGGTCTGATGAGTCGTTTTGTCGTTGCAGCCGCAGGTGGAAGCCTTACGGCATATTAAGCAGGCCTCATCGAATTGTGCAACGCAGTGTCGAATTTTGCGACACCGAACCGATCGGACAGGGTTTGGTGATCGGCGATCTGGCGGGCGCGGGCGGTGGCGTCGAGGTCGAGGCGTTCGGCGGCGAGGGTGTGGATCAGGGCGATTTCGTCGAGGTGGCGTTCCGGGGCGAGGGAGGCGGTGATGCCGCGTTCGTGGCGGCGGTGGTGGTTGAGGGGTTCGGCGACCCAGGCGACGCTGCCGGGCTGGGTCGTGAGGATTTCGAGGTAGACCCGCCAGTCGCCGGCGAGTTTGAACTGGTCGAGTTCGGTGCCGAGCCGGTCGAGCGCGGCGAGCAGGGCGGTGCGGCGGAACAGCACGGCGCTGACGTTGAGGATGAGGTTGCGGGTGGCGAGGAAGCTTGTCGCGAAGTCGCGGCCCGGCATGGTGAAGGACTGGCCGAGGGCGGGCGCGCCGGATTCGGCGTAGTAGCGCTGGTAGTCGGCCATCAGGGTTTTGCCGGTGGCATCGATGGCGCGGGAATCGGCGATGGCCATGAGCGTGTCCGGGGTGTGGGCGATGGCGTCTGCGAGGCGGGCGAGCAGGCGGGGGTCGGCCTGATCGTCGGCTTCGGCGATCCAGACGTAATCGCCCTGGGCGAGGTGGGCGGCGCGGCGCCATTGGGCGAAGACCGAGCCGTTATTGGTCGGGTTGCGGTGCAAAGCGAGGTGGCGTTGCCAGTCGGAGGCGAGGCGGAGGGCTTCGGCGACCGATCCGTCGGTCGAGCCATCGTCGAGCAGGAGGGTTTCGGTGAGGGGGTAGGTCTGGCCGAACACGGTGGCGAGGCGGTCGGCGAGGTAGTCGCGGTAGTTGAAGCTGAGGATGGCGGCGGAGATGCGGAGCAGGTCAGGGTGGGCCAAGGTGAGGAGGTTGGCGGTGTAGGCGGGGAAATCGAACCGGCGTTCGGCGATCGCGGCGATGCGGGGGCGGTCGGATTCCAAAGTGGTGTGGTCGAGGCGCTGGGTGATGGCGTGGGCGAAGCCAGTGATGTCGCCCATCGGGACGACGCTGCCGGTGGCGGTTTCGCGCAGGAGGTCGGGGATGCCGCCGGTGCCTTCGAAGGCGATGCTGGGGATGCCGGTGGCCATGGCTTCGATGACGGTGGTGGGCAGCGGGTCTTCGCGCGAGGTGAGGGCGTAGAGGTCGGCGCCGGCGTAGGCGGTGGCGACGTGATCGTCGAAGGCGAGGAGGTGGAAGCGCCCGGTGGCGGTGGCGGTGGCGATTTCGAGGCTGAGGTAATCCCTGATCCAGAGATGGGCTTCGCCGATCCAGTAGAAATGCACGTCCGCGCGCGTCGTGGCGATCAGGCGGAAGACCTGAAGGAAGAGGTCGAAGCCTTTGCGCAGATCGGCGAAGCCGACGCCGAGGACCACGAAATCGTGGGGTTGCAGGCCGTGGCGGGTGCGGAAGGCGGCGCGGGCGGCGTTGGAGAAGCGGACGTTCTGGTAATTGCCCTGCGGCAGGATGTGGGTGTGGGGCGGGGTGAGGTCGAGCGCGGTGCAGAGGGCGTCGCGCACGAAGGGTGAGGAGAACACGACGGCGCGGGCGGCGGCCATGGCCTGACGGGTGACGCCGCGGAGCGAGCGTTCCTGGATCAGCCGGGGCATTTCGTGGATCAGCAGGGTCGAGGCGATGCCGACATCGGCGAGGAGGCGGCAGACCCGGGCCGAGGCGGCGCTGTTGACGATGGCGGTGGTGATGCCCTGCGCGCGGTAGCGGCCGATATGGGCCATGAGCGCGCCTTCATCGGGGGCGAGATCGACGAGGCCTTCGGTCTGGTAGGAGGCGATCAGTTCACCGCCGCCGAGCAGCAGGATGCGGGGCGCGATGCCGTGATGGCGGCGCAGGGTGCGGGCGAGGTGGAGCAGGAGGAGCTGGGCACCGTGGGTGAGGGCGTCGTGACCGACCAGGAGGAGGTTGCGCGCGGTATCGGCGGTGTGGATGCCGCAGGCGGCGCGGCCGGTGGCGTTGAGGAAGGCGGCGCCGAAATGGAGGTCGGGTTCGAGGTAGGCGCCTTCGGCCCATTCGTTCCAGGCGTTGATGCAGACCAGCGGCGTGCCGAAGACCGGGGTGCGGACCGCGCGGTCGATCAGGGTGGCAAGCCAGGTCTGGTAGGCGGCGGGGGTGGCGTCCTGCAGGATGACGCCGTTGCGGCCTTCGCGCCGGGCATCGTTGTCCCAGCCGGGGACGGCGGTGCGGATCAGCGGGTAGGAGGGATCGGGGGCGGCGAGGGAGGCGGTGACGATATCGTCGTAGCGGTAGACGTCGCTCGCGAATTCCGGGTCGAACCGGTCGAGGCTGGCGTTGATCATGGGGGCGCCGACCACGAGTTTGTGGGGCGGGAATTCCACCGCGCCGTCGAGCCCGTGGGGGGCGGGGTCGTTGTCGTGGAAGCTCTGGGCCATGAAGATGAGGGGGGTTTCGCCGTGGCGTTCGGCGAACAGGGCGCGCCAGCGGGCGATGGTGGCCGGACCGTCCGGGATCAGGGCGGCGCGGTAGATCATCAGCAGGGGGCGGCCTTCGAGGCGGATGTAGCGCGGGTCGGCGAAATGGCGGGCGAAATCGTCGATCAGGGCGGCGTCGTCCTCCGCTTCGTAATCCTGGGCGAGGAGGATTTCGCGTTCCAGCCCGTCCCAGCGGCGGGTCCAGTTTTCGTTGGCCCACATCAGGCAGAAGCGTGTGTCGAGGGAGGGGTCTGCCAGGAGGCGTTCGAGCGGGGCTTCGAGCAGGCGTTTGCGGTTGAACCAGTAGTAATAGAAGACGAACCCGTCGATCCCGGCGGCTTTGGCCATGTCGATCTTGCGGGGGAGGGTGGCGGGGTCGTTCAATGAGTAATAGCCGAGA
>JAQTXO010000282.1 GCA_028688765.1 Acidiphilium sp.
CTTCTTCGTGCTGGCATGCGCGGTGCCGATCGCACCCACCGCGAAGGTCAGCGCCAGCGCGGGCAGGATCGCCCGCAGGATTTTCGTCGTCGTCATGAAAAACATCTCCGTCAAAGGTTGGGTGAAGCCGATCGCAGCGATTGACGCCTCGTGCGGACACAACCTCACAAGGGCGTGAGGCGGCATACCGCCCGTTCGCTGCCAAAACAAGCGCGATCAGCGCCGACAATCATGACGCGCCGCCCGAATCCCCCTATCATCGGCACATGACAGAAAAGCTGACCATCGCGATCGCCCAGCTCGACCTTCACGTCGGCGCCATCGACAAAAACCTCGCTGCCATCCGCGCCGCCCGCGCCGAGGCATCCCGCCAGGGTGCGGATCTGCTGGTCACGCCCGAACTCAGCATCGCCGGCTATCCGCCCGAAGATCTCGTGCTGAAACCCGCCTTCATCGCCGCCTGCGAAGCCGCCGCCGCATCCCTCGCCGCCGACACCGCGAATGGCGGACCGGGTATGATCGTCGGCCTGCCCTGGCTCTCGAACGGCAATCTGCACAACGCCGCCTTCATTCTCGATGGCGGCGCCATCATCGCCCGCCGTGCCAAGCACGAACTGCCGAATTACGGCGTGTTCGACGAGAAACGCGTCTTCGTCCCCGGTTCCGCCCCCGGCCCGGTGCCATTTCGCGGCTTTCGCCTCGGCGTGCCGATCTGCGAGGATTGGTGGTTCCCCGCCGTTCCCGAAACCCTTGCCGAAACCGGGGCCGAAATCCTGATTTCCACCAACGCCTCCCCGTTCGAAGACGGCAAGCAGGGTCGGCGCCTGCAACTCGCGCTCAACCGCGTGGTCGAAACCGGCCTCCCGTTCATTTTCGCCGCCCTCACCGGCGGGCAGGACGAAATCGTGTTCGACGGTGCCTCCTTCGCCCTGAACGCCGATCGCTCGATCGCCCTGCGCATGGCGCATTTCGAACCCGGCCTCGCCATCACGACGTGGCAGCGCACCGCAACCGGGCTGGTCTGCACGCCGCATCCCATCCCCCCCGATCCCGAACGGCTCGACCTCGTCTACCGTGCCATGGTCATGGGCCTCGCCGATTACGTGAACAAAAACAACTTCCCCGGCGTCATCCTCGGCCTGTCCGGCGGGATCGACAGCGCGATCTCCGCCGCCGTCGCGGTCGATGCACTGGGCCCGGCCCGGGTGCGCGCGGTGATGATGCCGAGCCGCTACACCAGCGCCCACAGCCTTGAGGACGCCGCCGCCTGCGCCAGTCTGCTCGGCATCCGGTGCGACACCATCCCGATCACCGATGCCACCACCGCGTTCGAGACCGTCCTCACCCCGCTATTCGAAGGCCGCGCGCCGGACATCACCGAGGAAAACATCCAGTCCCGCGCCCGTGGCCTGATCCTGATGGCGCTATCGAACAAACTTGGCGCGATGGTCCTCACCACCGGCAACAAATCCGAAATGTCGGTCGGCTATGCTACCCTCTACGGCGACATGTGCGGCGGCTACTCGGTTCTGAAAGACGTCTACAAAACCACGGTGTTCGAGCTCTGCCGCTGGCGCAACACCCACCGTCCCGATAACGCGATGGGCCCGGTCGGCCCAGTCATGCCCGCGCGTGTCATCACCAAACCCCCCAGCGCCGAACTCCGCGACAACCAGACCGATCAGGACAGCCTGCCACCCTACGAGAGTCTCGATGCAATCCTCGCCGGCCTGATCGAGGGCGAAGCCTCCCTCGCCGACCTGATCGCCGCCGGCCACGACCGCGCCACCGTCACCCGGATCTGGCGCCTGCTCGACCGCGCCGAGTACAAACGCCGCCAGGCCCCGCCCGGCGTGAAAATCACCCAACGCGCCTTCGGCCGCGACCGCCGCTACCCGATCACCAACGGCTTCACCGACCTGATCTCCTGACCAGGGAACCGCGCCACAATCACATCAAGCAGCGCCAAGCCCCGCCGAATCGCGGGGTCCAGCGATCAAAATGCCCGGAACTCGGTGAAACACATGGTGCCGACACCCGGGATTGAACCGGGGACCTACTGATTACGAATAAGCAGAATTCTGCCGTTTGTAAATATTTTTACCGTTATAAATCAAGGTGTTATCATAAAAACAGGGCGTTTTCTAGAGGGGCAGACCGCATCAAGGTTTCATCTAGGTTTCAGTTCCGGACGTCATTTGAGACCCCTTGCTCTATCGTTCCTGCCCGTTAAAAATCCCAATGGTCACGGATTCCGAAGGTAACGCATCCGGTTCATCGCAAGAAACTCCCGCAGCACATCGGCGATCTCCGACCCGGTCATCTTCCCTGTCGTCTCGATGTCGATCTCGGCGCCCGGGTTGATCGCTTTTATCAGATCCGCGCCCAGACGAGTCGCATCCTTTTGCGAAATCCTCAAGATGATGTTGACCGCGACGTTTCTGCCCCAGCCAGCCGACTGATCCGCGAAAAACGGGGCGTACGGGGCCATGTCGTCCGTCGCATTGCCTCGCCTGAGCCGCTCCCGAGGCCGTGACCTGTTGCCTCACATAAATGCTCCGGACTTTGGGTGTTTGATGGGGCTCGCCGGGCTACTTACCCTCAGCACCTACACCACCCAGGGGGACGCGACATTTGGAAAATTGCTAAACGTGGACTTCCACGCCGAAAAAACTCACGCCCATCGGGTCTGATCATCTAGAAGCTGCAAAACACCCTGCGTGGATTACTTTGAGTTGAAAAAAGGATCGGCCTATATTAAATCCCGCAGTCTGATCTGAAGGACGTGAAGCATGAGCAGAGGACCGGGTCGACTTGAACGCCTGATCGTTGAGCACCTTTCACGGCCAGCCACAGTCGGAATGCTCTGCCGAATTGCGTACCCGGACGCATCCAAGATTTTAAAGAAGCACCGCGTTGCTGTCCTAGAGGTGCTGCACCGTCTGGAACGGCGTCCACCTCGACCTGGCGGTTCCCGCGATTGGATGGCAGCAAAAAACAAAGACGGCATCTGGTATAGGCATTTGATCCTCGGGGACGAAGCCTCGATGCCTCACAGCAGGATCATTCAAGAACGTAGTCCACCAGGAATTTATCAGACTGATCATAGTGTTGGTTGACTTCCACGGTATCCGGTCTTTTACGAGGCTGCCGACCGCCGAGTTCTTTCCCGCGAGAATCAAAATTGTCGCCTGAGGTCCACGAACGCACAATGCCCAACGTGCGCATATTAGGGGTGCGCGCGACAATTTGGAATTTTATAAAATATGAGTTATGTGATCTTTTTTTGATATGAGTAATATCGATCACGAACTTCCGAAGCAACTCCGGCGCACGTTGAAGAGGTATCCAGCATGACGCAATTCAGTAAAATCGGCCAACAACTTCGGACTCACCGAATGGAGACTGGACTGAGAACCGAAGAGATTGCGGCAAGACTCGGCGTTTCCCGCGCGGCCTATTATCGGTACGAAAAAGGAGAGGTGATCAAGCTTGATACTGTCACGCGGGTGGCTGAACTAATGAATATTCCAGTCCTAAAACTTCTTGGTATAGGGATGGAATATTACAGCTCTCCAATCGAATATCTAAAGCGAATTTTGCAGATTGAAGACTCTACAGACCAAATAATTCAACTCTGCGGACCAATCTTTTACCCGACGACTTCCAATGAATACGACTCGACTCTTGAACAGGTTATTTTGGAATGGATGGATACCTCTGGGATTGATCAAGGAGTGGCTCAGACTGATTCTGGACAGGTCCTCAACGCTTTATCGTTACGGAAACTGACGTTTGCTGAGCGCCGGCCTTCGGTGATCGCGATTTTTACCCCCTCGGCCATCGAAAAGTTCATTGAGGAGGGAATCGGAGGAAATATACCCCTTTCGGCTCGTCTCAAGAAGCAGTCTCTGGATGTTGCGCGCTATGAGATCGAGCTTATGGTTAACCTCATGGAGAGTGAACCAATAGGACTCCAGTTCGGATTGAGTAGCGGAGAAGTGAACGGGCCGTTCGTTCTGATGAGAACATCCAATGAACGGTCCATCTTGGCGATCAATCCGTTTCCAAGCGACGCGACACCGAATTCACAACGCGGCGTGGCGATGATTACATCCATGGAAGATGCTGTAATGTCTCATCAGCAGATCGCAGAGGCAAGATGGCGCGGTTCAACCAAGGGCGTGGCAGCAGCAAAACAGATCAAGGCGTTGCTCGCCGCAAAGAAAACCTAAGAGTCCATCTGAGATCAATTTATTTCCTGACAGAGCTTTCGCACCATCAAGCGGATGGAATTCCAGCGTCGGGATGCGAGGCCGTTCCGGTTGAAGCATTCCCAATCCTTGGCCAACCGACGACAGCGGTTGAGCCAGCCGATCGTCCGCTCGACGATCCACCGCTTGGCGCAACCTAAAAGAGAAGCACGCAGATATCCCGTTCGTATCCAACTGATTCCCTCCGACCAGGCCGTTCTCGTTATTCCAGGACCTTCTGTTCGATAATTCATCGGCTGCGCTATCAATCCACCATGTCAAGTGGTACAACTTAGAGTAATAAGCAGTCTGCAACGATTTCCGGGTATCATGAGCGGTTTTTCCCTGTCGACCTCACTGAACCACGTCTCGGACGGCATCATGATCACTGAAGCCTCCCTCCGCGGCCCGGGCGATCCGAAGATCATATACGTCAATCGTGCGATCGAATTGATGACCGGCTATCGAGCCGACGAACTCG
>JAQTXO010000283.1 GCA_028688765.1 Acidiphilium sp.
GAACAATGTGTCGAATGGCATGCGTTTACGCTTTCCTGTTGCCGCGTCGCCGTCCGTGCCGATCAGGTGACTTTCACGATCCCCTTCGCGAACAGCACCATCGCAACCACCGCCACACCGAGCAGCAGACCGACCGAAGCGGTTTCCCGTTTGGAAAACACGGGCAGCTGCGGGAAATGATCGCGCTTGGCGTACCAGAACACCGGAATGCCGACCGCGAAGATGATGGTTGACATCAAAACGAATTCCGGGCCTGCGGCATAGAGCAGCCACAGCGAGTAGATCGCACCCAGAATACCCGTGATCAGCGCGGTGCGGCGGCCTTCCAAATGGGTTTCGACATAGCCCGGTTTCGAGGCATAGAGCGCGAGGAACAGTGTGCTGGTGAAATACGGCGGCAGGATCATGACGCCGCAGATGTCGATCAGCCAGAGCCACGCGTTATGCGCGAACAGCACGACGAACATGGTGATCTGCATGACCACGCTGGACACCAGCAGCGAGGGGACCGCCGCATGAAAGCGGTTTTCGCGGGCAAGAAATTTTGGAAACACGCCTCCCTTGGCCCCTTCGAACGGCAATTCCGCGGTCAGGATGGTCCAGGCCAGCCAGCATCCGAGCACCGCGATCAACAGCGAGATATTGACGAACACCGCCCCCCACCGCCCGACCACCGCCGATAGCACATAGGCTGCGGAAGGGTTGGCGAGTTTGGCGATATCACCCTGATGCATGATGCCGAACGGCATGATCGAGAGCAGCGCATAGAGCAGCGTACACACACCCAACCCTATGAACGTCGCCGGGCCAACATCGGACATCTTGCGCGCCCGGTCGGAAACGACCACGGCGGCTTCGATGCCGATGAACACCCACAGCGTCACCAGCATGGTGCTCTTCACCTGGGTGAACAGGCTGCCGAGGTGGTTCTTCTGGCCCCAGATATCGAAGGTGAAGTGCCCGCCGGTCGCGTAATACGCCATCACCAGCAATGCGAAGCCGATCGTCACGATGTTCAGCACACTGGCCAGAACGTTGAGGGCGGCGGTCCGCTTCACCCCGGTCATGACGATCAGGCACATCACCCAGATCAGCACGGAGGCGCCGATCAGCGACGCCCAGTTCTGCCCGTTGCCGAAGACCGGGAAAAAATAACCCAGGATCTGCATGATCAGCACCGCGAAGGCGACATTGCCGAACGCGGCACTGAGCCAGTAGCCCCACGCCATCTGGAACCCGGCGAACCGCCCGAATCCGTCCTGCGCGTAGGAGTAGATCCCGGCCTTGAGGTCGGGCCGTTTGTCCGACAGGATGCGGAAACTGTTCGACAGAAAATACATCCCGATGAAGGTGATCACCCAGGCGATCGCGATGGCCGCGAGCCCAGCCCCCTGCGCCATGTTTTGCGGCAGGTTGAACGATCCGCCGCCGATCATCGAGCCGACCACGACGCCGCTGAGCAGAATCACGCCGAGCTTGCGGCTTTCGGGCTGGCTCGCGGTGCCAGGTGTCACCGGTGGGTTGATGAGCGGGAGCGTGGTCTGATCCATGGCGGTTGTTCCTCTGCGCGGTCCGCAAAATCACGGTCGATGCACCTTAGCCGGGCCGCTGCATTCCCGCGTTGATCTGGATCAACCGATACCTAATTGGTCGCGCCAGAACCGATCGCCTGAAGCGCGGTCCGATCGATGATCGAAATATTGTGCTCGGCATCGATCGCGATCAGGCGTTGCTGGCGCAAAGCCGTGAGACAGCGCGATACCGTCTCGATGGTCAGGCCGAGATAATCGGCGATATCGCCCCGGCACATCGGCAGAACGACGCGCGCCGTCGGCTCCCGGTTGGAAAAATCACTCGACCAGTCGATCAGAAACGTCGCCAGCCGCTCGCGTGCGGTCTTGAGGCCCAGCAACAGCATCTGCCCCTGTGCCAGCGCCAGCTCGTTGCACGCCGCGGCGAGCAGCCGCTGCTCCAGCACCGGATAGCACAGGAACAGGTCGCGCAACCCGGTCCGGTCGAACCGGCAGAACCGCACCTCGTCCAGGGTCGTCGCGGTGAAACTGTATCGCGCCTCGGCACCGAGCCCGACGAAAGCGCCGGTGGACACGAACCCGATCACCTGTCGTCGGCCATCCTGCATATCCTTGGACAGCCTCACGGTACCGTGGCTCACATTGATGAAATGCGCGCCGGGTTCGCCTTCTGCCATCAGGATGCAGCCCCTGGGCAGGCTGCACCAGCAGGCAGCGTCGGCGAGTTCCGCAAGACCGTCCGCGCTCAGCGCATCGCAGAGCCCGACATGCCGCGCCGCACACGTCCCGCAATGCATGGATGCCGCCCGTTCGATTGCCGCTCCGGGCACCGGCCCGCCCGCGGCATATCGGGCGGCAGCGTCATGCCACAGCATGTACGGCGACCGGCAACGGCGGGGGCGGCACGGCGGCGGCTTTAGAATCGAGCAAGGCGAGCAACGGCTTGATGATGTCGAGCGGCATCGGGAAAATCACCGTCGAGTTCTGTTCGGCTCCGATCTCGGTGAGCGTCTGCAAATAGCGCAGCTGCATCGCCGCCGGCACGCTGGACAGGATCGTCGCCGCATCGACCAGAGTTTGCGCCGCCTGGAACTCGGCTTCCGCGTGAATGATCTTGGCACGGCGATCCCGCTCCGCCTCCGCCTGCTTGGCGATGGCACGGATCATGTTCTCTGTCAGTTCGACCGTCCGGATCTCGACATTGCTGATCTTGATGCCCCAGACCTCGGTCTGCCCTTCCAGAATCCCTTGCAGATCCTGGCTGAGTTTTTTGCGCTCGGAGAGCATTTCATCGAGCGGATGCTGACCGAGCACGGCCCGCAACGTGGTCTGCGCGAGCATGACCGTGGCGGGAAGATATTGCTGAACCTTGATCACCGCGTGTTCCGGATCGATCACGTTGAAATACAGCACCGCATCGACCTTCATCGACACGTTGTCCCGCGAGATCACGTCCTGCGCGGGAATTTCGATGACTTGAATGCGCAGATCGACCCGGACCATTTCCTGAACGAACGGAATGAGAACGATGAACCCGGGGCCTTTGACTTTCTGGAACCGGCCCAGGGTGAACACCACCCCGCGCTCGTATTCCCGCAAAATCTTGACCGTCGCCCGGATCAGAACGCTCAGAATGATAAAAGCAACGATCACGAACAGAACGCTGGTGGAAGTCCTGTGCCTGGAATTTCAATTTATATCTCCTTGGTTCTGTCTCACGATTTAGATTTAGAGGATCAGATCGCGACGAATATTTGCACTGTTGCGTGGCATCACCGGTATAACCGGTTCGCACCGCGACCGTCAGACTCGGAAACTACGTAGAACGACTATGGGCCCGGCGGGATGCACACGCGCGACTCGGTAATTTCAAGGCGACGCCCTGTCTGGAACGCCCTCGCCGATGCCGTCTGGAATGCTGCTGCAAAGTGGGGAGAAGCTCGCGTCATCCATAGTTTCGGCCGCGCTGATCAAGTCGATCGCGCCGCCCTCAAGCGCTTGGTCCGCAGCATCAACCGCATTCTGGGTGAGGGTGAGGGCAAGGCGCCGTCGAAAGATGTCACCAGTGCCGGGCCGGTCGATATCGAGGTCGATGCCGTCTTCGAACTCGGTATTCCGCTCGTCGCGCGTCACCTCTGGGACCAGCTCGGGATCGGCCCGGCGATCCGTGCCTGTATCGACAAAGCCGGCCTGACTGCCCCCCACGAGATCGCCCTGCTCGCAATGGCGGCTCATCGGCTCGACGATCCTGGCTCCAAACGCAGTTGTGCAGAACGCTGGCTTGCCGATACCGTCTGGATGCCTGAGTGTCCATCCGGGAACACCTTGAATCTTTGGAGTCATTTATGATTCTATGGCGACTGCCCGATTCGTAGGAGCAGCCCGATGTGGACGAACGAAAACCGTGCCCGATATGATCGCAGCAGGATGCGTTATCCGAGCGATTTGACGGATGACGAGTGGGCGATCATCGGCCCGCTGATCCCACCCGCCAAGCGTGGCGGCAACAAGCGTACGGTGAATGAGCGGCAGGTGATCAACGGGCTGATGTTCATCCTGAGTACCGGTTGCCAATGGGCGTCGCTGCCGAAAGATCTGCCTCCACGGAGCACGGTGAACGACTATTTTCGCCGTTGGAACGAGGATGGCACGCTCGATCGCATTCATCATGCGCTGTACGTCAGATGTCGCGAACAGGTTGACCGCGCGGCCAGTCCGACGGCTGCGATCATTGACAACCTCCGAAGGCTTTCCATTGCCTACGGCAACGGAACCTTTGCCTTCTCCGCCAGAGCGTCAAGAGCGCGGAAAAAGGGGGGGTCGTATCGATCCGTCGGGGTTCGATGCGGGCAAGAAGATCAACGGCAAGAAGCGCCATGTCCTGGTAGACACGCAAGGCCTGCTGCTTTGCGCCATCGTCCACGCCGCCGACATCCAGGATCGGGACGGCGGCGTGATGCTGATGGGAACGCTGTTCGGTTCACCGGGCGGTGTCCTGTGACAGCGCTCCCTTGGTTCGGATCGTTCTGTGGCGGACCGTGGCGAACACGCTCTCGATCGGGTTGGAGGTCCGCAGATGCTCCCAATGCTCGGCCGGGTAATCGTAGAAGGTCAGCAGCGCATCACGGTCCTTGACCAGACAGGTCACCGCCTTATCGTACTTCAAGCCGTATTTCTCGACGAACTTTGTAATC
>JAQTXO010000284.1 GCA_028688765.1 Acidiphilium sp.
GTTCGAACGGAAGATCGAGTGTTTCGGCGGCATGGCATGGCAGCATTTTGCCGCTGGGTGTGATGTTGAAAAATTGCCGTGCCCACCCGCCCATGCAGGCCTTCGGGCGGGAGGCGTAATAGTCCGGAACGACATAATCGATCACCAATTGGCCCGCGAGGCGGCGGCGCGCGTCCTCGACGATGCGGGTTGCCTCGTCGAGCTGGGTGCGGGTCGGAATCAGGGCGGCGCGGTTTTTCAGGGCCCATCCGTAATACTGGACGTGCGCCACCTCGATCCGCTGGGCACCGGTGGCGATGGCGAGGTCGAGCATGGCGGGGAGCTGATCGAGGTTCTGGCGGTGCACAACGGCGTTGATGGTCAGGGCAAGGCCTGCCTCGCGCACGAGGCGGGCGGCGGCCAGCTTTTTCTCGTGGGCTCGATCGAGGCCGGCAATGCGATCGGCCATGTCCGGCTCGGCGCCCTGGAAGCTGATCTGGACGTGATCGAGCCCGGCTTCGGCGAGGGCGGTCATGCGCCGTTGATCGAGCAGGACCGCCGAGGTGATCAGGTTGGTGTAGAGGCCCTCGGTACGGGCGTGGCGGATCAGGTCGGGGAGGTCCTGGCGCACCATCGGTTCGCCGCCCGAGAAATGGGCCTGCAGGATGCCGATGCCGGCGGCCTCGGAGATCACGCGCTGCCAGGTTGCGGTGTCGAGTTCGTCGCGGGCGCGGTCGAGCCCGAGCGGATTGGAGCAGTAGGGGCATTTCAGCGGGCAGCGATGGGTGAGTTCCATCAGCATCGCCAGCGGCGGGGGCAACATTGTCATGAGGCGATCATGCCTTTCGTGGCCAGATCGTCGAGCATTTCGAGGCAGTCGGCCAGCACGGCCTCGATCGGCGCCTGATAGCGGGCGGCGAGGCGGTCCGCGATGGTTGTGATGTCGGTGGTGCCGTCGCAGGCTTCGAGAATGGCGACGGCGATGGGGTCCGGCATGACGACGCGTTCGGGGGCGAGCAGGACGTGGCAGTTCCGGGCCGTATCGAACCGGAACCGGACATGCCGGGCGAGGCGGGGGATGCTGGCTGGGGTGAGGTTCATGACCAGGTGTCGCGATAGCCGAAGGCACCGGGCGGGATCATGCCCGGCATGACATAGGCATGATGCAGCGCGTCGAGCTGGGCCCAGAGCACATCGCATTTGAAGCCGAGTGCGGCGATCACGGCCTGTTGCTGATCGGGGGTCCGGGCGTGACGCTTGACGTAGTCGAGCGCGAAATCGGCATCGCGCGGGGCCTGATCGAGCCTCGCGTTGAAATAGGACAGGGTCTCTTTCGTTATGAAGCTGTAGTTGGCGAGCATGCCGGCGACGCGTTCGGAGATGATGGTGGGGGAGAACATCTCGGTCAGGGATGAGGCGACCGCTTCGAGCAAAGTGCGGTCACGCACGAAATCGACATAGGCCTGCACCGCGAAACGGGTGGCGGGAAGGGCGCGGGTGCGACTGGTGACCATGTCGCGGTCAAGGCCGAGACCTTCGGTAAGGGCGAGCCAGCGGACGATGCCACCTTCGCCGGGGGCGGTGCCGTCGTGGTCGATGAGGCGCTGGCGCCAGAGGCGGCGAAGATCGGGGTCGTCGGTGCGGGCGATCAGGGTGGCGTCCTTGATCGGGATGGCGGCCTGATAGCAATAGCGGTTGAGCGCCCAGGCCTGCACCTGACGCCGGTTCAGCGCGCCACCGTGGAGCAATTGATGGAAGGGATGGCGGTTGTGGTAGCGCGCTGCACCAACGCTGCGGAGCTCGGCTTCCAATTCATTGGCGCTCATCAGAACGGTCATAGGGTCAGTTCCAGTCCGTCATGGGCGACGATCCACCCGGCGTGCGTGGCTGCGGCGCGTTCGGGCGAGTCATCGAGGATCATCGGGTTGCTGTTGTTGATGTGGACGAAAACTTTCTGCCCGATCGCGGCATTGGCGAAGGCTTCGAGCGTGCCGCCGGCCCCCCCGACGCTGATGTGACCCATGCGGGTGCCGGTTTTGGGCAGGAGCCCGGCATCGATCATTTCGTTATCATGCCAGAGTGTGCCGTCGAACAGCAGGAGCGGGGCCCCGTGGAGCCGGGCGGCGAGTTCGGGCGGGACCGCGGCGCAGGCGGGGATGTAGTAGAAGAATGCGCCGTCGGGACCGGTGATTTTCAGGCCCAGCGTGTCGCCTTCGGTCGAACCGAGATCGGGACGGTCCGTATTTTCCGCGTAGAGGGCGATTTTGCCGGGGACCGCGAAGGGTTCGACCGTGAGCGCGAGGTCATGGCCCGCCGCATCGAGCAGGCGGGTTGCCGTGTCGATCTCGATGCGGCGCTGCGGAACGGTGGTGGGGGCGAGGACGCGGAAGATCGCGCTTTCGGCCA
This sequence comes from Acidiphilium sp., assembly GCA_028688765.1. Lineage (GTDB taxonomy): Bacteria > Pseudomonadota > Alphaproteobacteria > Acetobacterales > Acetobacteraceae > Acidiphilium > Acidiphilium acidophilum. The sequence goes on from JAQTXO010000284.1 coordinate 2,386, forward strand.
GACGGTCGAGGGTGCGCTGACCGGCGTAGAGGGCGAAGGGCTGGCCCTCGCGCAGATTGAGCAGACCGGCGGTGAAATCGACGTCGGCACCGGTCAGGACCACGGCGGCGATCGGACTGTCACGCTGACCGGTGCGGGGGTGGAGTGCCGGGGTTCCGAGCATCTGCTGGCGCAGGTCCGGCGAGGCGTTGAAGATGACATAGTCTTGCCCGTTAGCGGTCACCGCGAGAGCCGCCTGGGTGCGGGGTTTGGCATGCGGGTCGCCCGCCCGGGCACGGGTGCAATTGGCGCAGGCGCAGTTCCATTGCGGAAAGCCGCCACCGGCGGCGGCACCCAGGATGATCAGTTTCATGGTCGGCGGAGCGTGCCGGACCCGGCGGTAGCGACCGCGCCCGGCACTGGTCAGTCGTTCAGTCGATATCGGCGCAGGCGTAGCAGTTGATTTCGGTTCCCACGGCGATTTCGACGAGTTTCGGTTTGGTCCACATGGTTGTTTCTCCTCGATATTCATCAATGGCGGTGTTGCCCGCCTTAGTCTCCGCGAATGCGAAGATACGCAACCATAAAGCGAGTCCCGGCGAATGCAAGCGCAATCATTTGTCTGGGGGCGGAGGTTAAATTACGATATCGTAACAGTATAAGCGTACGAAGGTGAGTTCGGTCATGAGGTGATTTTCAGGTGTTTTCGTCGTGGGGGCCAGGATCGGTTGCCGGGACCGAAATGGACGCCGTGGTAGTTGGCGTCGGGGATACGGATATCGGCGGGGTCGAGGGGGATAGGCCAGATGATGCGTTTGGGTTTGGGGTTGCAGCGCTGGCCCCCGAGGTCAAGCGCTGCCCGGCAGATTTCAGCCGACGCGATCGCCTCGAACTGCACGCTCTGATCGCAAAGATGATGGCCTGATAAAAAACTGCTTGCATCACGCACGCGTTATGATAGCGTTACCATCGTTCCGAACGCTGGCCCGCGTGGTGGGCCGATCGCGGTCATCAAAAAAAGGGGAAACGGGAACGATGCCGAATATCAAGTCGATTTTGCATAAACGCAGTCTCGTCAACGGGCTGGCGGGCATGGCGCTTGCCGCCGGTATGGCGAGTGTCGCCCATGCCGGGGCGATGGCGAGCGCCACGACACCCTCGATCAATGACTACGTCGCGACCCAGGGCGATCACGCCAACTGGATCCTGCCGGCCAAGAATTACGACAACGACCGGTATGTCGATCTAAGCGCGATCACACCGTCCAATGTCGGCCAGCTCAAGCCGGCCTGGACCTTCAAGATCGATGATAACGGTCCGATCGAGGCCGCGCCGATCATCTGGCACGGAATCGCCTACATCACGTCCGCGCACGATCATGTCTATGCGATCGACGTCAAGACCGGGAAGCTGAAATGGCAGTTCTCGGACGATCCGCATGTCATTTCCTTCGCAGCCAATCGCGGAGTCGCGCTGCTCGACGGCAAGGTTTACCTCGCCACGCTCGATGGCAAGCTGATCGCCCTCGATGCCGAGACCGGCAAGGTAGTATTCAGCAAATTGCTGGTCAGCGATCCGTCGAACTCGTTCTACACCATGGCGCCGATGCCCTATAAAGACCCAAGGACTGGTAAGGCCGTTCTCATTCTCGGCGTGTCGGATGGCGATTGGGGTGGAATCGGCAACATCGCCGCCTATGATCCGAAGAACGGCAACGAGCTCTGGCAGTGGGACGCGGTGCCCAAGCCCGGCCAGCCCGGCCACAAGACGTGGAGCGGCGACAGCTGGAAACGCGGCGGCGGCGCGATCTGGACCATGATGGCGATCGACCCCAAGACCGACATGCTCTATGCCAATACCGGCAATCCGCAGCCCGATTTCAACGGGCCGGTGCGCAAGGGATCGAACCTCTATACCGATTCTCTCGTGGCGCTGAATATCTCGGGCGCCAAGCCCAAGCTGGTCTGGTATCACCAGTTCATCGCTCACGACACCCACGACTGGGACCCGGTGATGCCGCCGGTGCTGTTCAATGGCAAGGTCGGCGGGCAAACGATGCCACTGGTCGCGGATGGCGACAAGGCCGGTAATTTCTGGCTGCTGAATTCCCACACCGGCGCGCTGGTCAATCATCTGGCCGTAAGTATGCAGTACAACCAGAAATCCGAACCCTCGCTCAAAGGCAACATCGCCTGTCCGAACACCAATGGCGGGGTGGAGTATAACGGCGGGACCTATGATCCGCAGACCAACATGATCTATCTGCCCAGCAGCAACGAATGCGGCTTCTGGCGGGCGACGAAATCGGTGGTCTATATTGCCGGTCAGTTCTACCTCGGCGGCGCGTTTCCGAAATTCG
>JAQTXO010000285.1 GCA_028688765.1 Acidiphilium sp.
CGCCGGACTCCGCTGCGATCGGTTCCAGAACCGCCAGAACCCGTTCAAGCCGGGCAGGCTCGTTGCCTTCCCAGTTGCGGTGCGGTGCGAGACGGATGCGGGCACCGTTGGCACCGCCGCGCATGTCCGAACCGCGGAAGGTGCGGGCGCTGTCCCAGGCGGTGGTGATCATGTCGCTGGACGACAGACCGCTGGCCTTGATCCGCGCGCGGACCGCGTCGACATCGTAGCCGGTCGGGCCGGGCGGGACGGGGTCCTGCCAGAGCAGATCCTCAGCCGGAACGTCCGGGCCGAAATAGCGTGCTTTCGGTCCCATGTCGCGATGGGTGAGCTTGAACCAGGCACGGGCAAAGGCTTCCGAAAGTTCGTCGGGGTTTTTGTGAAACCGCTCGGAAATCTCGCGATAGACCGGGTCCATCTTCATCGCCATGTCGGCGTCGGTCATGATCGGGTTGCGGCGGGTCGTTAGGTCTTCGGCGTCCACCGGCATGTCGGTTTCGGCGATCGTGACCGGTTCCCACTGCCAGGCACCGGCGGGGCTTTTGCGCGATTCCCATTCGTGGCCGAGCAGCATGTCGAAATAGCCATTGTCCCACTTGGTCGGATGGGTGGTCCAGGCGCCTTCGAGGCCGCTGGTGACCGCATCGCGCCCGACGCCGCGACGGTCGTGGACCATCCAGCCCAGCCCCTGCTCCTCGGGGCCGGCACCTTCCGGGGCCGGACCGAGATCGGCCGCGTTGCCGTTACCATGGCATTTGCCGACGGTATGGCCACCGGCTGTCAGGGCGACGGTTTCCTCATCGTTCATCGCCATGCGGGCGAAGGTTTCGCGAACGTCATGGGCGGTGCGCAGCGGGTCGGGGTGGCTGTCGACGCCTTCGGGATTGACGTAGATCAGGCCCATCTGGACGGCGGCGAGGGGATTTTCCAGTGTGGTCCGGTCATGGCTCGCATAACGTTCCTGGCTGCTGGCGAGCCACTGTTTTTCCGCACCCCAGTAGATATCCTTTTCCGGGTGCCAGATGTCTTCGCGGCCGAACGCAAAACCGAACGTCTTCAGGCCCATCGACTCATAAGCGATGGTCCCCGCCAGAATGATGAGGTCGGCCCAGCTGATCCGGTTGCCGTATTTTTTCTTGATCGGCCAGAGCAGGCGGCGCGCCTTGTCGAGATTGGTGTTGTCGGGCCATGAATTCAGCGGCGCAAAGCGCTGGTTGCCGGTGCCGGCCCCGCCGCGCCCGTCACCGATGCGGTAGGACCCCGCCGCGTGCCACGCCATGCGGATCATCAGCCCGCCGTAATGGCCCCAATCGGCCGGCCACCAGGACTGGCTCTCGGTCATGAACTCGTGAAGGTCGCGTTTGAGGGCGGCGACGTCGAGTTTTTCGAGTTCCTTGCGGTAGTTGAAATCCTTGCCCAGCGGGTTGGTCTTGCTGTCGTGCTGATGGAGGATGTCGAGATTGAGGGCTTTGGGCCACCACTCCATGTCGATCATCTCGCTCGACGTATTGCTCCCGTGCAGGACCGGGCATTTGCCCGATGTGGTCATCCTGTCTCCGTCCATGATGTTCTCCAATCCGCGTTGTGCGACAAGTTTCCGTGCGACCGGACCGACCGCGCAGGCGGAGCGTCCGGGCTGACGGATGCTTAGCAAACCGGATCGATTAAGTTAAGGCGATATAAACAATCACGGTAATAAGCATCGCCTATCGCGCCGGGGTGAGTTCATTTGACGTTGTTCGCCTTGTTACGCCGCCGGCGCGCCTGTTCGTTCGGTTTGTCGCCGGGGGGACGGGGGGAGCCGGGTTTGTTGGGACGGCCGCGCCAGGGCGGCTTGGGGCCGCGTTCGGGCTGAGGGCCGTTCCGAGGCGGCGCGGCATCCGGCACATCGAGCGCGGGTTCGATCCTGATATCGGGATTGTTGGCGGCGGTCACCGATTTGAGGAACTCGGCGGCGATCTCCTCGGCGATCTCGAACTTCGTGTCCCGATCGAAAATGCGGATGGCGCCGATATCGCGCTTGGTGACGCCGCCGACCCGGCAGATCAATGGCAGCAGCCATTTCGGATCGGCATTTTTGCGGCGTCCGACATCGGCGCGGAACCAGACCATCGGGCCGGATCGGAACCGTGGCGCGCCCGCGCCTTCGGGGGCGGCCCGCTCGACCCGGGATCGTTCGAAACGGGGCCGCTCGGGCGGCGGGGGGGCGATGTCCTCGGGCGAGGGCAGGCGGGCGCGGTAGAGCCGGATCAGTGCGGCGGCAATGATTTCGGGACTGAACCGGGCGAGCAGATCCTGCCCGGGTGCCAGATCATCGTCGAGCGGGGCTTCGGTCAGCAGGGGATCGGTCAGCAATCGGGCCTGGTCGCGCGCACGGATGGCCTCCGCTGCCGGGGGATCTTCCCAGGTGGCCCTGATATTGGCGGATGCGAGCAGTGCCTCGGCCTGCCGGCGGCGCGAATTGGGCACCAGCAGCACGCACATCCCCTTGCGCCCGGCGCGCCCGGTGCGGCCCGAACGATGGAGCAGGGTTGCCTTGTTGGTCGGCAGATCGGCATGGATGACCAGATCGAGATTGGGCAGATCGAGGCCGCGAGCGGCGACATCGGTCGCGATGCAGACCCGTGCGCGACCGTCGCGCAGGGATTGGAGCGCCGTGTTGCGTTCGGTCTGGCTCAACTCGCCGGACAGGGCAACGACGGCGAAACCCCGTTCCTGCAGGCGGCCGTGCAACTGGCGGACCGATTCGCGGGTGGAGCAGAACACCAGGCAACCGCCGCGTTCATAAAACCGCAGCAGGTTGACCAGACCATGTTCGATCTCGTGAGCCGCGATGCGGACGGCGCGATAATCGATGTCGGCATGGGGCTGGTTGCGGACCACCGTGTCGATCCGCAGGGCGTCGCGCTGATACTGCCGGGCGAGGGCGGCGATTTCGCGGGCGATGGTTGCGGAAAAGAGCAGGGTGCGGCGATCTTCGGGCGTGGTGCCCAGAATGAATTCCAGCTCGTCGCGAAACCCGAGATCGAGCATTTCATCGGCTTCGTCGAGCACGACGACCTTCAGGGCGCTGACATCGAGATGGCGGCGCTCGATATGGTCCTGAAGGCGCCCCGGCGTGCCGACCACGATGTGGCATCCGGCGGACAGCGCGCGTTGCTCGCGCCGCGGGTCCATGCCGCCGACGCAGGAGACCACGCGGGCGCCGGTATGTTCGTAGAGCCAGGCGAGTTCGGCATGGACCTGGATCGCGAGTTCGCGGGTGGGCGCGATGATCAGGGCGAGCGGCGCACCGGGCGGGGGCAAGGCTCCATCGGCCATGATGGTGGCGGCGAAGGCGAGGCCGTAAGCCACGGTTTTGCCGGAACCGGTCTGCGCCGACACCAGCAGATCGCGCTCCTCGGCCTCCGGTTGCAGGACCGCGCTCTGGACCGCCGTGGGCTCGGCGTAGCCGCGGTCGCGCAATGCGCGTTGCAGCGCCGGGGTTTCGATCGGAAACGACAGGGCAGGGCGCTCATCGCTCGCGGGAGCCGGATCGTTGTCGGGTAGGTCTGAGCCGGGCAGGACTGAGCCGGGCAGGACTGGGTCGGGCAGAGATGGGCCGGGCGGGGATGGGGGGGTCAACATGGGGGCCAATACCAAGCCGGTCGCCGCACTGCAACATCGAACGCCATTTACCAGCCCGTCGTTCCGGGTGCGCCTTTGAACGGGCCGATCAGGTTGGCGGTAATCCAGCCACCGTAGAAGTCGCCGGGTTGCGGCAGCACCTGCTCGTCGCCGAGGAAACAGGCATCGACACGGCTGGCATAGACCGCGAGATGATCCTTGATCGCGAGGAAATCGAGGGTGGGATCGGGGTAGCTCCAGGCTGCGTTGCGGGCGATGTGGTTGCCGTGCCGCAGGGTCCAGTAGGCGGCGCGGCCTTTCCATTCGCAGAAGCTGCCGCCCTCGGCCGCTTCGATCGCGCAGGAGAAGGCGCCGGACGGAAGATAGTAGGTCGGCGGGTGGCTCGTCTCCAGAGTGCGCCATCCTGCCGTGGTGGCTGCGATGACATCGCCGCCGAGGACGATGCGGATCGGCAGGTCGATCGGTTCGAGCCGGGGCGGGCGCGGATAATCCCAGACATTTTCGGGCTTGATGAGGGTCGTGCGCGTTGACGTCTCGATCGGCATGGCGACGGGGTCCTGTCTGACGGGCAGTGGGTCGGCTACCGTGGCAAGTGCCTGTCAGATCACATCGATAGGCTGGCGGCAAGGGAAATCATCACGATACGAACATGAAAAAACCCCGGCGCATTGCACCGGGGTTTGCCGCGGAAGCGGAGGCGATCAGGACTTGGTCGGGATACCGAACAGCGTCGGCAGATCGACGTAGAGCTGGATGCCGAAAACGGCGGCATTCGGCAGGTTATGGGTCGAGTAGGTCGAGAAGCCCTGCCCGTCCGGATTGATGATGTACTGGAAGTTCGGCATGATGTTCAGCCATTTATTGGCCTGCCAGGAATAGTGCAGTTCGGTCATGATCAGGTTGTGATCGGGATATCCTGCACCGCCCTCGGCCAGACGGGTCTGGTAGAGCGAGTTGAGGTAGCGGTTATTGTAGTGGATACCGCTGACCGCGAGGCCGATATTGTCATTCGGGCGGCTCGCGAACGGACCTTCCCAGATCATGCCGGCTTCGGCCTGCAGGTTCGAGACCTGCTTGCCGCCGGCGGTGCCCAGC
>JAQTXO010000286.1 GCA_028688765.1 Acidiphilium sp.
TCGAATTCGGCGCGGTTCCCTCGCTCTACGGCGTATTCAACCCGACCCCGATCACGGTGGGGAACGACGCCACGATCAGTTTCGCCCCCGGTGCCTCGAACGGGCAGGACACCACCACCTACGCCAGCACGCTCGGCGAACAGGGTGGCGTGCTGGTGCTCGACAATCCCGAGAGCTTCGCCGGCACCATTCTCGGCTTCCTGCCGGGCGACCGGATCGACCTGTCCACCCTCACCAGCCTGTCGATTTTCAACATCACGGCGAATTCCTTCGAGGTCGAAGGGGCGGTGATCGGCAACACCACCAGCAGCGAAATCATCACGCTCCATGCGAGCCTTGCTGCGGGCCTTTCGCCGCAGGTCGAAACCGATCAGGCCGGCAATCAGGTCATCGGACTGCGCGCTGCCACCGCCGCCCTCACGCTGAACGACACCGCCGCCGGCAGCGCGATCATCGATGCGGTCAATGGTGTCGCCACGCCGATCGAAGGTCTCGGCCTGATCGTGCCGGGCAATGGCAGTGCCGGGCTGGTCCTGACCATCAGCGCCAGCCACGGCGCGCTCAGCGACGGTGGTGCGGCCACCAGCGCGCTCACTTTGTCCGCCGCCAGCGCGCTCGGCCTCAATGGCGAACTCGGCACGCTCGCCTATACCGCGCCTGCGACCGGCAGCGGCGATGTTCTGAATTTTACCGGCGGCACCGGGCTTGCGGGATTAAGCGCCGCCATTGCGGTCGATCTCGCCCCTGCCGCCACGCTCGATTTCACCGCGGCGAGCGGGGCCCGGTTCGATGCCGGCAGTTCGTGGTCCGTCGGCATCGGCCCCGCTGCCGGCAACGTCGCGAGCTTCGCGAGCCATGCCGGTGCGCCGCTGCTGGTGATCGGCCCCGGTGTTGCGAGCGAGGCCTCGATCGCGGGCGGCTACGATTTCACCGGCGCATTCGATCTTGCCGGCACCGCAGGGACCGCGCTGGCGATCGACCGTGGCGGATTCGCCCTGTTCGACGCCGATGCGGTCGTTACCCTCGGGGGTGCCGCCGTTATCGGTGATGCCAGCGGCAGCGGCACGCTGGGGATTTCCGGCACCGTCTACGCTCTGGGCAACCTCGTTGCCGGCGGCAATGCCGCTGCCGCGTCCAGCCTGATCGATATCACCGGCAGCCTCCTGCTCGGCCAGACCCTCGATCTCGGTGCGGAGGGCGACGCCACGCTCGATCTCGCGGGCGATGCCGGATTCGCCGCCGCCACGCTCGGGGGTGCCGCCGCCGGGTTGATCCGCGCCGGGGGCACCGCCACGCTCAGCCTCGGTACGCTCGATCTCGTCGCCGGAACCATCGCGCTGAATGGCGCCGCCCAGGCGATCATCGATGCCGCCACCATCGCCAGCGGTCTCATTACCCTGTCGGGCAGCGCCGCGCTCGAAACCCCCTTTGGTATCGACCTCGCGGGAGGCACCTTGGCGATCGGCGGTCAGGCCAGCCAGACGCTTGGCGGCGGCACGATCACCATCGCCGCCGCTGCCAGCCTCGATCTCGCGGGCACGCTTACCGCCGAGTCTCTGGACCAATCCGGCCAGGCTACCCTGGCGGGCGGGGCCGCGACCATTCTGAGTGCGGCCAGTCTCGCTGCCGGCGCCATGCTCGATCTCGCCGCCGGTACTCTCGCCGCTGGCAGCCTCGCCATCGCGACTACCGCGACGATCGCGGGCAATGGCATCATCGGTGCCATCCCGACCGGTGTCGGTCTGATCCCGCTGGTCGCGAACGGTGTGCTCGAAGCCAGCGGCGGCACGCTTGATCTCGGTGCCGCCCTGACCGGCAACGCCACCATCGCCACCGGCGCTACGCTCGATCTCGCGGGTTCGGAGAGCGGCGGGACGATCAGCTTCGCCGGCGGGGCCGGAATGCTGGTGATCGACAATGTCGCCGCCCTGCAGGATGCGGTCGCGGGTTTTGCCGCAGGCGATGCGGTGGATCTGATCGGCATCGCTCCCTCGCTGGTCAGCGTATCGGGCAACATTGTGAGCATCGCCCAGCCCTCGGAGGAATTCGCGCTCGATGGGGGAACGCCGACCATCGCCGCCGACGGGACCGGTGGAACCCTGCTCACGGTCGGCGGGGCGATGCCGTGCTTCACCCGCGGCACCAGCCTGCTCACCCCGAACGGCTACCGCGCGGTCGAAACCCTCCGCCCCGGCGATGCGCTGGTCACGAGCGACGGTATTCCGCGCGCGATCCGCTGGATCGGCTGGCGCACGATCGACCTTGCGCGCGATCCCGCCGCGCACCTGCTTCGCCCGGTGGTCATTGCTCCCGGTGCCTTCGGCCCGGGCCGTCCGCGCCGACCTCTCGCGGTCTCGCCGCTTCACGCCGTCCTTGGTGCCGGTGCGCTGGTCCCGGCGATCCTGCTGGTCAACAACGCGACCATCACCCGCGATGACACCGGTTTCGCGGTGACCTATTACCATGTCGAACTCGACCGTCACACGATCGTCTTCGCCGAAGGGCTGCAGACCGAAACCTATCGCGACAATGGCAATCGCGACCGCTTCCTCGAACATCTCGGCACACAAGGCGCACCGATGCCTTCATGCGCTCCGCTCATCCTCGGCGGGGCCGAACTCCGCGCCGCCCGCGATGCCCTGCACCGCCGTGCCACCGCGCTCGGGCATAAAATCGTGCATGGCCCGCTGGCCGAAGCGATCCTGCCCTCGATGCCGCGCCGCATCGCCCCGCGCAGCCATGGACAGCGCCTGATCTTCGATCTGCCCCATCCCGCCACGCGTCTCACCCTGCGCTGCCGCACCGGCATGGCGAGCGATACCGATCCGGCCTCGGAAGATCGCCGCGCGCTTGGCCTTTGCGCCGGTACGCTCCGTGCCGATGGCCGCAAAATCGCGAACTGGGCAGGGCAGGGGTGGCATCCTCGTGCGCCGGGCGACCGGGGCCTCTGGAGTACCGATCGCGCCGAACTGACCCTGCCGCGCGCCGCCACCAGCGTCAGCCTCGAACTGCTCGGCAGCGTCCCGCGCTGGGTCCGCGATCGGGCCGACCTGTCGATCTGAGCTTGTTTCGGCCCGGGGTCGGCGTATCTGCAAGCGATGACCAAACTCACCCGCCGCAACCTGCAGATCGCCATTGCCATCGCGGGCATCGTTCCCGTGGGCGCGGGCCTCGGCGGTATTCTGCTCGGGCCGGGCTTCGTCGGGGAGCCCAATGCGTTACCGGACATCACCAGCATGTTCGCTTATTTGTCCGGCCTGCTCCTCGCGATCGGCCTGATTTTTTACGCCAGCATCCCGCATATCGAGCGCCATACCAACCGCATCCGGTTGCTGACGCTCATTGTGTTCATCGGCGGCCTGTCCCGTCTCGCCAGCGTGTTCCTCCACGGCAGCCCCGGTGGCACCATGTGGTTCGGCATGGTGATGGAACTGCTGGTCACCCCCTTCATCTGCTGGTGGCAGTCGCGCATCGCAATCGTTCCGGTGCCCGCGATTTGACTTTCCGGGCCACCCTGCCTAATCCCCGATCATTGCTGGGAACGTGGACGCACCCCCCATTTCGGTGGCGGTCGGTGTGGGCCCGTTTTGTCGCGCCTGCGGGCGGGGCGAAACCTACCGGTGCAACATGAGGCGAAATCTCGCCCGCTAATGAAGGAGTCCGGCGCGCATGACCAAGCGTACCGAAAGCAAGTACAAGATCAACCGCCGCCTCGGCGTCAATCTCTGGGGCCGCGCCAAATCCCCGATCAACAAGCGCGATTACGGTCCCGGCCAGCACGGCCAGCGCCGCAAGAAGCCGTCGGATTTCGGCGTGCAGCTGATGGCCAAGCAGAAACTGCGGGGCTATTACGGCAATATCGGCGAAAAGCAGTTCTACAAATACTATGAGGAAGCCGTGCGCCGCCGGGGCGATACCTCGGAAAACCTCATCGAATTGCTGGAGCGCCGGCTCGACGCCGTGATCTACCGGATGAAATTCGCGATCACCCCCTTCGCCGCCCGCCAGTTCGTCAGTCACGGCCACGTTCTGGTCAACGGCAAGCGCGTGAATATCGCCTCCTATCAGGTCCGCGATGACGACACGATCGAAGTGCGCGAAAAATCCAAGCAGCTCGCCGTCGTGCTGGATGCCACCCAGAGCGCCGAACGCGACGTGCCGGAATACATGGAAGTCGATCACCGCGCGATGAAGGGCCGCTTCACCCGCGCCCCGAAACTCGCCGACGTGCCCTATCCGGTCCAGATGGAACCGAATCTGGTCGTCGAATTCTACTCGCGCTGAACGAACAGGACCGGAGGAGTAGCCGCCCTCCGGTCGATTTCGCTCATTCCACCGCTCCCGCGCCGGTCCTGCCATTGCCAAACCGGCCAATCATGTGAATATCGCTCCCGAATACCGCGCAATCGGGAGGCAGCCATGCAAGAAAACGATATGAACCGGAATACGAGGGCCGGGCAGCGGAGCGGCACTGTCGTCATGCTGGTGATCGGCGCGATCCTCGCGGCCACTCTTTCCGGCTGCGGCATCTTCGGTGCGGGGCCTACCGCGTCGAAAACCTATATCGAAATTCCGCAGAATACCGGCCCGACCGCGCCGGGCTGATCCGCTATTGCGGAAACTGCCGCGCGCGCACGTCGGTCGCGTAAGTTTCGATCGCCTCGCGCACCAGGCGCGATCCATCGAGGTAGGTTCGTGCGAAACCAGGCACGTAGCCGCTG
>JAQTXO010000287.1 GCA_028688765.1 Acidiphilium sp.
CGCTGGCGGGCCGGATACGCGGATTGGATTACGGGAAGAGCTTGGTCAGCAGCGACGGCGACTGATCCGCGATCGAAAGCGAGGAGGTGGCCAGCTGCTGCTGGATCTGGAGCGATTGCAACGTGGCGGATTCGGCGGCCATGTTGGCATCGACCAGCGCGCCGAGCCCGTTGCTCAACGCGTCCATCTTGTTCTGGTTGTAGGTGATCTGGCTGTTGATCTGGTTGGTCAGGTTACCGTAGGTGTTCATGTAGCCACCAACCGAGGCGACCGCCGTGGTGAAGCCGCCGGTGGCCGAGAGGAATTTGCCGACCGTGGTGGCCGCCGTCGTTGCGAGGCTGTTGTTGATGTGCGTCATCGTATTGTAAACGGCCGTCAGGTTGGTCGCAGCGATCCCCAGCGTACTGCCCGAAGCGTCGATCGAGACAGTGATGCCGGTTTTGAATGTGGCCGAAGTGGGGGTCAGGGCGCCCGTGCTGCTGCCGATCAAAGCCGTGCCGTTGTAGCTGGCACCGGTGATGAACGATTGGATGTTCGAGAGCTGCGAGGAGAATTGCGCCGCATACTGGGTGCGCTGCGAGTTCGACAACGTGCCGCTCGACAAATTGACGAGCGTTTGATCCATGCTCTGCATCAGGTCGGAAACCTGGGTCAGGGCAGTGTTGGTGGTCGCGAGCAGGCCCTGAGTGTCGCCGAGCTGCTGGTTGGCGGCGGTGAGACCCGAAATATTGGTGCGGATCGACTGGGCGACCGCGTAGGCGGCACCGTTATCCGACGCCTTGTTGACCGAGTAACCGGTCGAAACCGCGGTTTGAGTGGTCTGCAACGCTGTGTTGATCGAGTTGAGCGACTCGACCGCAACCATTGCGGCGGAGTTTGTGATGACGGAGCTGATAACACCAGACATGGTATTTTCCTTGGATATATTTTAACTGTAGATCCGCATTTTGCGGGGATGGCGTATATTGCGCCGAAAAGATTAACGCCCGGTGAAGACAATCCCTCAAATATACTGGGTGAGGGACATTGTTTTCATCGCGGCGATGAGTTGGTACGATGCCTGCAACTGCGTCTGCGTCGATGACAGGTTGGCCAGTGTGCTGGTCATGTCGACCTGATCGAAACTGGCGAGCTGGGTGCTGAGCGCGGTGGAGGTCGCTTGCAGGTTGGTCGATTGCGTGGCGAGCGAGGCCTGGTTGTTGCCGAGGACCCCGGCATCCTGGGCCATGGTGCCGATTGCGCTGCTCAACGTATTCGCGGTGGTGGCCGCGAAGCCGGCAAAGCCCGAGGTCCCGACATCGGCAGTACTCATGCTGCCGATGGTGGCCAGCGCGGTCATGATGTCACCCATGTAGGACCCGGTCGTGTCAGGTCCGGTGGATGGGACGAAGGCATTCGCGGTGGCCGAAATTCCGGTCGTGATCATGGCCCCGTCAGCGCCTGCGACCTGAGGTAAGGGCGTATTCGTGCCGATCGGCGCGTTGAACGGGCTCCGGGTGCTTGCGGCACTGAATATCGCCGCGGTGGTCGCGCTCGCGCCACTGGTCGCAAGCCCCGATACCGCGCTCTGGATCGCGGTGAAAAAGCTGGAACTCGTGATGGCGGGCGCATTCGGGACCGGTGCGGTGCCGCTGTTCTGACCGCCGAAGATATAGGTCGATCCGTCCTGGGTATTGAGCAGCCCGGCGATCTGGACCATCGCCTGTCTGGCGCTGGCTGCCGCCGTCGTCATGCTCTGCGGACTGATGGCGTTGACTTGCTGGAACTGGCTCAGCGCCGCAGTCGCGATCTGGCTGATCGTGGTGATCGTGGATTGCTGCACGCCCATCTGGCCGGCGACCGCGTTGAGCGTGGAGACCGTGTTATTGATCCCGGCGATCTGTGGCGCGATCGAGAGTGCCCCAGCAGCCGAGCCGGTCGTTGCGTTGTCGAGCCCGGCATAAGTGCCGGCGACGTATCCGGTGGATGATTGGGTGGTGAGTTGGCTGAGCCGTGCGTAGGTCGCCCCCGAATCGGCGATCAGCTGCTGCATCAGCCCGTAACTGCCGCCGGTCAGCCCGGAAATTGAACTGCTCATGAGATCATCGCCTCCTCGGTCTGCCACATCTGCTGGGCGATGCTGACGACTTTTGCATTTGCCGCGTAGGCGTTCTGTAACGTGACCAGCAGGCCCATCTGCTGATCGACGCTGACGCCGCTGGTAGTGGACGCCTGGGTGGTCAGCGCGCTGGTGAGCGACGTGGCGGCGGTACCGGCGGTTTGGGCCGCGCTGCTGACTGACGCTTCCTGAGCGGTGAATCCGGTGGTCGTGGTGGCGAGAGTGCCGGTGCTGCCGTTGAGGGTATTGGACAGGATGGTGCCGATCAGGCCGGTGAATCCCGCATCACCACTCGTATTGACGTTCGCCGGCGTACCGTCGCGGATCAGAGCCGGATTTTGCGTCACGGCGGGATTGACGGTGATCTGGCTGGAAAAGCCGGATGCCGCCGTGGCGCTGGCACCCGCAGGCGTGAACAGGGTCAGACCTGAGGCGGTGAAGCTGTTGGCCAGGGTGGCGGCCACATTGTCGAGACCGGATTGGAGATTGGGCAAGGTGCTCGATGCAAGCTGCAGGTTGGCGCCGATCGACCCTGTGGTGATACTGGCGGTCACGTTCTGGGTGCCGAGCATCACCGCCCCGGTTCCGGAAACGCTCAGCGGTGGGGCGCCGGAGGTCGGCAACTGCAGGCCCGATGGGGTGTAGAGCGCGATCGCGCCGGTGGGCTGCGCGATCGATTTCGCGCCGGTCAGCCCGGCAATGGTCTGCACAAGGGCATCGCGCTGGTTCTGCAGATCCGCGGTGCTCCTGCCTTGCTGGGCGAGGCTGATGATCTGGTTGTTGAGGGTGCCGACTTGGGTGAGCGACGCGTTGAGGGATTTGATCCCGGCGACCACATTGCCCTGAGAGGTCGTGACCGCGCTGCCCAGCGCGCTGGCGATGGTGTTGATCTGGTTGGACAGGTTCTGCGCCGTCCCGACGACCGCCGATTGCTGGACGGTATTGCCGGGATCGCTCAGCAGGGTGGTAAACCCCGACTGGAGATTGCCGAGCAGGCTCGACAGATCGTTGCCCTGACCGGGGGTACCCATGACCTGATCGATCCCGGTGAGGGCGGAAGCGGTGGTCTGCTGGAACGACTGATCGGCGACCGAGGCGTTGAGCTGGGACTGGATGCTGGTGTTGACCAACTGGACCGCCGGCCCGGCGCTGACGCCGGTGCCGAGCCCCTGCGCCGAGGTGGCGGTGAGGGAGACCGACTCGGCGGAATAGCCGGCGGTGTTGGCGTTCGCGACATTCTGCGAGACGATCGAGAGTTGCGCCTCGATCGCGGCAAGGCCGCTATTGGCGATGGACAGACCGGATGCGATGCTCATGATGGGAAGTATCCGCTGAAATGATTAAGGCTCGGTTTATTTACTGGACCATGTTCACGACGGTCTGGAGGAGCTGCTGCGCAGTGGTGATGACTTTGGAATTGGCGGTATAAGCCTGCTGGGCGGTGATCAGGTTGGTGAACTGGGTCGCGATATCGACGTTCGAGCTTTCGATCGAACCGGTGACCAGACTGCTGCCGTTGCTGCCAACCGCATTGACCGTCGCGGCGCCGGAGCCCTGGCTCGCGGTGTAGAGCTGACCGCTCTGGTTTTGCAGCGCATCCGGCGCATCGAAGGTCGCGATCGGGATCTGGGCGACCGATTTCGAGAAGCCGTTACTGTAATTAACCGTGATGTTGCCCTGGGTATCGATCGAAAGATTGCTGAAATTGCCGGGGGGCGAACCATCCTGGGTCGCGCCCTGGAGGTTGAGACTGGTCCCGGCATACTGGGTCAGGCCGGCGGTACCGCCATAGGTGCCGAAATTGAGGTTGATCTGTTGCGCGCCGCTGCCGAAATCGGCGGGGATCGTCAGGGTGGCCTGACTGCCATCGGTGTTGGCGGTTGCGTTCGCATTGGCGGTGCTGGTCTTCAGGGTACTGAGGGTGCCGCTCGCGGCGGCGGTATCGGCACCGGTCGGGCCGAAGACCATGGTGGCCGAGGCGATCGGGTTGGCGGTGGCGTTGGGCGAGGTGACGTTGAGGTTCCAGCTGTTGGCCGCAGTGCCCTGGGTCCAGTTCAGGCTGAGCTGCTGCATGTTGCCGAGCGCATCGTAGACATCGACCTGGGTACTGACCGGCGTGGTCGAGGTCGGGGTTGCGGGGGTGGTCGGAAGCGCTGCGGCGATCGTGACGTTGCCTGTGGCGATCGGCGGGGTCGCGCCTTCGGAGATCTGGATCGGCGCAAGGGTCGATGTGTTGACGGTGCCGTTCGTGATCGGCCAGGCGTTGAGGTAGGCGCCGGACCCGTTGACGAGATAGCCTTCCTTGTTCAGCGAGAAATCGCCGGCGCGGGTGAAATACTGCTGGGCCTGGAAGGCCTGGCTCGTGCTGCTGGTCGAGGTGTTGGAGGTGGGTTCGCTGACGGCGAAATAACCTTGACCGCTGATGGCGAGCGCCAGAGGATCGGTGCTCTGGGTTACGGTGCCCTGCACGGTGTTGGTATAGTCGGGGTGCGCGACGACGGAATCCGCACCGTTCGAGGTGGGCGTGCTCTGCACCAGATAATTGATGAAATTGGTGTCGACTCCCTTGTAGCCGGT
>JAQTXO010000288.1 GCA_028688765.1 Acidiphilium sp.
CGAACGGCTGCTTTCAGGAAGGCTCCAGCCCCCCGGGAACGGCGACAATGAGGCGCAAAGTGGCCGGTCCGTGGGTGGGAGGCGGTTTGGCCTGTGACCGCTTTTTACACGTATCCCGAACCTGCCCCTGCTTACACAAATAAGATCAATGCGCTACCCTGATTGTCACCGACCGTGTGACACGGCCTGCCTGACATAGACAAAGCGAGCCAACCCATGTTCGACGAACCCGGTTTTCCAAGCGACCCTGATTATGACGCCACCGCGCCCACGCTGCACACTTTCGTATATTGCAGTCGTGCCGCCGATGGCGTGGACGAGGCCGAGGTCAACCGCCTCATCGAGTCGGCGCAACGCCACAATCTCACCTGCGGCATCACCGGGGTGCTCGTTTTCGGCAGCGGCGTCTTCTTCCAATGGATCGAGGGACCGGAAGCCGAGGTGCGGAAGCTGATGGCGAGCCTGCATAGCGATCCGCGCCATTACGATATCGTCTCGCTGGAGGAGAGCGTGGAAAAGCGCGAGCGTCTGTATGCGAATTGGCAGATGGAGCGGGTCAGTGCCGACGACATCCTCGAAGTGCTCCAGGACGCGCTCGAAAGCGCCGAAGACGAGAACAATATCGCAACATTGAAACGTATTGTCGGTCATCTGGCTACGGGGTCGCTGGATTCGCTTGGGCGCGCTCATTAGGTCGGCAATTGGCAGCTTCGAGCCGATCAACCACTGAGGCATATGGAACCTAATAGCCGACACCTGCCAGAGTTTCAGTGCCTGCTGGCGCCAACTAGCTCGCCGGTGTTCCAAGAACGCCGATCCTTGGCGCCGGGCTCATGGCTTTTGATGTTCCTGTTCACTCTTCACGTCGCCCGCCCGGATTGGCGAGGTTCAGATCATATAGGTTGAACCGCTTACCGAACGGCCGCTATCGGGCACGCGTTGATTGCCTAGTGACGGCGTAGTTGAGGCGCAAAGCCGCCGTTCAATTGGGTGGGCCTATATGGCAGCCGTGTCCAAGGCCCGCCGCTGAACCGCAAGGCCGGGCCATGATCGATCGTCCTGACGCCGCCATAGTCACGAATGGTCACAAAGTGTCTCATACAATTCTAGACGTCTTCCCGTTATCGTATCAAAATACTAAAAACTACCCTATTAACGCGATAAAACTGTCTCAGCTAACCGTTCCTCTGGGGTATATCCAAATGGTATGATCTCATGCCGTTTGGCGCGACAACCAAACGGTCCTAAACCACCGAGGCGGTATCGTCCACATCGCGTTCTCCCGTGCTGCGCTGCTACTAAATGAACGGCTGAAGAGCTGGCAGGCCCGGCCGCAGGCTTGGGAATAGGCTGGCCGGGCCGCCGGTATCATCTGCCCAGACTGAGCGATGGGCGCCGATCGCCGCTGGACACGCGCATCTGGTCAAGCGACATAGTGAACCAAGCAATTGATCAGGTAGATGAATGCGTCTGAGTTGGAACGAAGTCCGTGGGCGCGCCGCCCGATTCGCCGATGAATGGAGCGATGCTACCTACGAGAAGGGCGAAACGCAGAGCTTCTATAACGAATTCTTTGATATCTTCGGCATCCGCCGGCGCCGGGTCGCTAGTTTCGAGGAGCCGGTCAGGCTGCTCGGCGGCAAGCGAGGTTTCCTCGATCTCTTCTGGAAGGGCACGCTGCTAGTCGAGCAGAAAAGTGCTGGCCGCGACCTGAAGCCCGCCAAGAGCCAAGCGCTCGCCTATTTCCCCGGCCTGAAGGACGACGATCTCCCGCGCTACCTGCTGCTGTCCGATTTCCAGAGCTTCGAACTCTACGATCTCGACGAAGGCATCGAACGCCGCTTCCGCCTCACCGATCTACCGAAGCATGTCGAGGCGTTCGGCTTCATCATGGGCGTCCAGGCACGGACCTTCCGCGACCAGGATCCGGTCAATCTCCGCGCCTCGGCGCTGATGCAGAAGCTGCATGACGACCTGAAAGCCTCCGGCTTCGAGGGTCATGCGCTCGAACTGCTGCTCGTCCGATTGCTGTTTTGCCTATTCGCCGACGACACCGGCATCTTCCCCGAACGCGGTATGTTCCAAGCTTTCCTTACCGATCGCACCCGGCCGGACGGCACCGATGTCGGCCCGCTGGTCGGCAAGCTGTTCGAGGTCCTGAACCAGCCTGAACATCGCCGGCAGAAGACGCTCGACGCCGATCTCGCCATATTCCCCTATGTGAACGGTGATCTGTTCGCCGAACGACTACCGCTGCCGGATTTCGATGCGGGGATGCGCTCAACGCTGCTCGAAGCGTCGGCTTTCAACTGGGACGCGATTTCGCCGGCGATCTTCGGGGCACTATTCCAAGGGGTAATGACGCCGAAGGAACGCCGGGCGAAGGGCGCGCATTACACGACCGAAAAGAACATCCTGAAAGTAATCGAGCCGCTGTTTCTCGATGATCTGCGCGCCGAATTCGGCCGTCTGAAGGCTCGTCGCGGCACCGGCAGGGACCCGGCACTTCGGGCCTTCCACGATCGCCTCGCCGGTCTGACCTTCTTCGATCCGGCCTGCGGCTGTGGCAACTTCCTTATCATCGCCTATCGCGAACTGCGCGCACTCGAAATCGACCTACTCATCGAAATCCATCGCGACCGCCTGGCCGACATCAAGGGCAGTTTCGCGACCTTCAACGTCTCTACCTTCGTCAAACTCGATGTGGATCAGTTCTACGGTATCGAACTGGAGGAATTTCCGGCCCGCATCGCCGAAGTCGCACTATGGATGATGGACCACATCATGAACAACCGACTCTCTTTGGCCTTCGGTGAAGCCTACGCTCGCATCCCGCTGCGCAAGGCGCCGCACATCCACAACATCGACGCGTTGGAAGTTGATTGGAGTGCAGTGCTGGCCGCCAACCACTGCGCCTATTTGTTCGGCAACCCGCCTTTTCTCGGTGCTAAGGTGCAGACCGATACTCAGCGTGCTCAGGTGCGCCGGATCGCCGCCCTTGGTGGCTCAGGCGGCACGCTCGATTACGTCACGGCTTGGTTCCTCAAGGCCGGTGCTTATGTCTGCGATCACCCTATCCGCATTGGCTTCGTATCCACCAATTCAATCACCCAGGGCGAGCAGGTCGGCCAGCTCTGGCCCATCCTGTTCGGCAAATACCGGCTGGAAATTGCCTTCGCGCATCGAACCTTCGCCTGGGGCTCGGACGCCAAAGGCGTTGCCCATGTCCATGTGGTGATCATCGGCCTGACGCCACGCGGCATCGAGCCATCGGAGAAACGCCTGTTTTCCTATACGGACATCAAGGGCGAGCCTTCCGAGACCCGGCATATGGCGCTGTCGCCCTACCTCGTTGACGCCTCCGGTCTCTCCGACCTGCATCTGGTGGTTGGGGAAACCAGCCGGCCTCTTGCTGACGCCCCGAAGCTCGTCAGCGGAACCCAACCGATCGACGACGGCAACTATATCTTCGACACATCGGAACGCGACCTATTGATCAAAGCTGAACCGGCCGCGGCCGCTTTCCTCCATCCCTACGTCGGATCGGAAGAATACCTGAACGGCGGCAAGCGCTGGATCCTGAACCTTGAAGATGCGGCACCAAATCAGCTTGGGCGGATGCCGCTCGTGAAATCTCGAATGCAGGCCGTCAGGAAGTTTCGATATGCAAGTAAGCGCAAAAGCACGCTCGACATCGCGGACTATCCGGAACGTTACAACGTGCGCGTCATCCCCGATCGCCCTTTTTTGGTGATTCCCAAAGTAGGTTCGGAACGGCGTGAGTATCTGCCGATCGGCTGGCTTGAGCCGCCGGTTATACCGAGCGATCTCGTTTTCGTGCTGCTCGACGCTCAGCTTTGGCATTTCGGCATCCTAACTTCTTCCGCGCACATGGCTTGGCTGCGCCATGTCGGCGGCCGACTGAAAAGCGATTATCGCTATTCGAT
The DNA here is from genome assembly GCA_028688765.1 of Acidiphilium sp. Classification (GTDB taxonomy): domain Bacteria; phylum Pseudomonadota; class Alphaproteobacteria; order Acetobacterales; family Acetobacteraceae; genus Acidiphilium; species Acidiphilium acidophilum. Next base: position 3,948 of record JAQTXO010000288.1, read on the forward strand.
CGGCCTCGTCTACAATACCTTCCCCTGGCCGGACGCGGACGAGAAGCAGCGCCAGCGGATAAAAAACTTGGCCCAGGCCGTACTCGACGCTCGGGCGCAATTCGTGGACGCCACCCTCGCCGCCCTTTACGACCCAGACCTGATGAAACCCGCGCTCCGCCATGCCCATGCCGCGCTCGATGCTGCCGTCGACCGCCTTTACCGTTCCACGCCGTTTGCCTCCGAGCGTGAGCGAGCCGAGCACCTGTTCGCGTTATACGAACGCCTGACAGCCCCGGCACTAGCCGCTATGCGACAACCGGCCAAGCGCCGGCGCACTCCTCGGCGGACATCGGTCGTGGAACAATAAGATTGCTAATTTATCTCTACGCCTGTATATACATTATCAGATGATCTTCGAATGGAACGAAGCAAAACGAGAGAGGGTCCTAACCGAACGAGGTATCGATTTTCTTGATCTCGCAGCATTGCTGTTCGACGGACGAGCGGTGATTACGATGCCGTCGCGCCGCGGCGATGAAGAACGCTTCATTACGATCGGACTAATCGGGGATCGCTCCTTTGCGCTGATATAGGTCCGGCGCGGCGAGACAATCAGACTGATTACGGCCCGGAGGGCAAGAGATGGCGAAGAGAGAACCTATCGTTCGGTACACGGCGGATGAAGTCAGGACCAAGGTGGCCATGGGGGAGTCGCGCACTGACTGGCA
>JAQTXO010000289.1 GCA_028688765.1 Acidiphilium sp.
AGGCAAGATTGAGAGGTACCGTGAAGGCGGAGCCGCTGACGAAATCGCGATAGACTACCGACGGACTGCCGAACAGCCGCAGCGATTGTGGTACGACAGCACAGCCGAACCCGGCAGCAACCATCTGGATCGTCGAGATGATCCGCGGTGTTTCCTCGACGATAAGCGGTTCAAACCCGGCGGCCTGGCAAGCTTCGGTCAGCATGGCACCGATGCCAGAGCCGTTGATCTGGCGGTAGAAAACTAAGGGCTCCTCCCTTAGGGAGGAGAAAGGCAGGGGCGTCTGGGGGCCGACTGCGAAACGATGGCTTTGCGGTATCGCCAGCATCATCGGTTCGCGTAGCAAGCAGGCGCAATCGAGCGTAGCGTACCGATCGGCGTCCGTGCGCACGAATGCGAAGTCGAGCCGTTCTTGCTCGACCATGTAGAGCAGATCGTGATTGGCGCCTTCCTCGATTTTCATCGAGACCAGTGGGTAGTGCGCGCGAAAGTGTTGGATGATCGCCTGGGTTCGCGGATGCATTGAACCAGAGCTGGTAAAGCCAATGCGGACATTGCCTTCTTTACCTTGGTCGAACTGCTGCACACGCCTAACCGCATCATTGACGCTGGCAAGGATTCGACGTGCGTCGGACAGGAATATCTTGCCTGCAGCATTAAGCCGGATCGACCGTGAGGCGCGGGTGAACAACTTCACACCGAGTTCTTGTTCGAGCGCGCCGATTTGCTGGCTGAGCGGGGGCTGCTGAATGCATAGACGGGCAGCGGCCCGCGTGATATGCTCTTCCTCAGCTACGGCTACGAAGTAGCGAAGATGCCTCAATTCCATCTGTACTCTCCTAGTACACTCATACTTGCAGGATTGCCAGACCCGCACAATGGCGAATTACAATAGGTTCGGTATCTGCTTGGTTAGCGTCGCAACACGATCATCTTTTCGTGCGTAAAATCGCGCATCGTATAGGGAATGCCGCCTATGCCATAGCCCGAGCGACGCAGCCCGGCGAAGGGCATCCAATCGGTACGAAAGGCGGTATGGTCGTTGATCAGTACTGCGCCGGCATTGAGCCGCTCGCTCGCAGCGAGCGCCGTCTCGAGATCGCGCGTGAAGATACTGGCTTGGAAGGCAAAGTCGGTGTCGTTAGCGATTGCGATTGCCTCATCGAGTGCGGTGAAGCGCTGGATCGTGACAACAGGGCCAAACACTTCGCCGGTTGCTAGTCGACTGTTTTGCGGCGGATTGAGGACGATTGCGGGCTTGAGCGTAGTCGTGCTCAAGCGTCCACCGAGTAGTATTTGAGCACCCCCCATGCGGGCCTCCTCGACCCATTGCTCGACCCGGTCGGTTTCATGTGGGGAGATGAGCGGACCGACTTCGGTGTCGTAATCAGTTGGATCGCCGACTCGGAGGTTGCCCACGCGATTGCTAAAGCGGTCTATAAATTCGTCGGCAAGATGAGCATGGACGAAGATGCGCTGCGTCGATACGCAGACCTGCCCCGAGTGATAAAAGCTACCTTTCGCTAACGCGCTAATTATCATATCCAGATCAGCATCTGCAGCGATGATTGCGGGCGCGGTGCCCCCGTGCTCGAGCGCGACCCGCACACCATCCGCGACCTTGCGTCGCAACGACCAACCGACCCGCGCCGACCCGATGAAGCTTAAGAAGGCGATGCGTGGATCGATCGCGAACTTCTCGGCAAGAGTGAGATCGTCCGTATAGATCATCTGACACCACGGTTCGGGCAAACCGCACTGGTGAACAATAGACACGAAGTCGCGGCAGCTAAGTGGTGTCTGGTGAGCTGGCTTGATGATCACGGGCGCGCCGACCGCGATGGCGGGCGCGACCTGATGAACGATCAGGTTGAGCGGATGGTTGAATGCTGAGATTGCCGCAACAATGCCGATCGGCTCGCGAATCGTGAAAGCGCGGCGCCCGTCGCTCGCTGACGTATATCCCATCGCGATCTCAGTTCCGCCGAAGCTGCGTAGCGCCTCATAGGCATTGCGAACGCCATCTGCCGCACGATCGACTTCGACTAGAGCGTCGCTGAGCGGTTTCCCCCCTTCGCGTGCAATCTGCAGCGCCAAACGGTCCCGCTCCGCGGCGATGCGATCGGCGACACGCGTCAGGATGGCGACCCGTTCGGCAAGAGGTAGCCAGGACGTCCGCGTGAAAAATGCTTTGCGCGCTGCCTCAAGCTTGCGATCAAGGCTTGCGACGTCGTCGGCCTCAATTTCGGCGATGACCGTGCGATCGAACGGCTGGAGAATCTGGACCGCCATTTAAGTCTGAACCTGCTGAACAGCTACCGCCGAATCGTCGACCGTCACTGCTCTATCCGGCCCATTACCGCCGATCCGGCGCAAGTCCTTGATAATGAGGCCGATACCACCGCAACCAAATACCAGCCCGATTGCCGCCGTGACGAGAAGCGGGACGATGAAACTTCCGGTGGCACCAACCAGCAGACCGGTAATAATGGGTGCCAGCGCGCCGCCAATATTGCCACCAAAGTTCTGTAGCGAAACTAGTGACGAAACCTTGTTGGCTGGCGCAACGTCGATCGAAATGGCGTTGAGCGAAGCGGTCGATAGCGACAGGCTACCCATCGCCAGCGTAAGGAACAGTACGGCCATGGTCGTCCCGTCAGCCAACGCTCCGATGACCACGAACAATGTGGCTCCTAGCATGCCGCCGACTGAGAAGCTCTTTCGAACCTTCGTCAGCGAGTAGCCACGAGCAATCATCCAATCGTTGAGCCAGCCGCCGAGTAGTACGCAGGCAATACCCAATACGAATGGGATCATTGCTAGCAGCCCCGACTGCATCGGCGGCAATTTACGCTGCATCTCGAAATAGCCTGGCAGCCAACTGGCAAAGACAAAGAACACGTAGAGGTACCCCGCTTGGCCCAACATCATACCCCACGTCGTGCGGTACTGTAGCAAAGAGAGCCAGCTGATCTTCTCCTGAACTGGCCCCGGCGTCTGGACGTCGGCAGCGTCCGGCGCGCGATAGATCGCAAGCCACCAAACGAGCCATACCGCACCAAGCAGCCCCGTCACGTAGAATACCCAAGGACGGCCCCACAAGGTGATGATCCCCGCCGCAAGAGGAATGCCAAGACCAAGACCGATCTTATTGCCTGCGAAGAACATGCTTACCGCTTTTCCGCGCTGCGTCTCTGGAAAGCTCTCCCTGATTACGCGCGAGCCAGCGGGGATCATGGGAGCCTCACCGATTCCTACAAATACACGGCAGATTGCCAGCGGTATGAACTTTACCGATACCCCGCATAGAGCCGTTGCAATCGACCAAGTCGCAAGGGCCAGCGGGTAAGCGCGCTTTGGCTTTATGAGGTCTGTAAGCGGGCCAGCAAACAGGATCGCAAAAAGATAGGCAAAGTTGAAGATCGACATCAACAAGCCTGCTGATCCCGGAGTGTAATGATACTTTTTTATAAGATGTGGTACGACCACCGACAGGTTAACACGGTCAAGGAATGCCAGCGCTTGGGAGAGCGCCAGCAAGATCAAAAGGTTCATGCGATAGTTTGTTTGTCTCAAGACGTGTCCTTCCCGGGTTGTGCCGACCTACGGTTGTTGCCCGAATCCTAATCCAATTAGCATAATAACGACGCCACACGAAGCGACTAAACGCTATATTTTGAAACTAATAGTCACCCATATTTTAGTCTGTTTTCCGATGTTTCTTGCGAATATATCACGAGTTAAATAGCTATTTATGCTCCAGCCCCTTCCTGTATACCCAATGAGCCATCCCACAGCTCCCTCCGTTTGCTTGCCACCATTTAGATACGAAGGCCCAGTATCTGTTCCGAATTGATCAAAATAATACCCGACGGGTCCTGTCTCATAATGGCCAAGATTCCGTAAGGCCGTTAAATCAAAATTATATGTCGACCCGCTTGTATAATTATAGTGCATGTTTGGCATATTCACTTCGATTATACCGTTAGCCGACAGAGTATATAATTTGTTTATATAACTTAGGTTAATATGCTGGTCGAATGTCCATCTATCATGCCCGATATTTATCAATCTCGCAGCATTATATGAACCTGTTGGCGGGTTAAAGCCGTCGGACACACTAAAAAACGTGTGTTTTGATAGCTCCCATGATAATCCGACTGGAAGGATCTCCCAATCACTCGTAGATGTAACACTACCACTACGGTCATTCGGAAAGGTAATATTGCCGTGATATAATCCAATATTTGTAATATATGAAAAAAACCGCCCGCCTAAGATTCTATATCTAGTTGATAAAACGAATGTGCTTGTGGTGACATATATATCTGTATGAGTTCCGGTGTCGTTTCCGAGGTTGTTTACGATATTGGCTGACCCGAAGGCAAATTTTTGGGAGAAATACAAGCCTGCCGGCGGCGCTTTTCCTAACGGAACCCCGAGCGAAAAGCCAGGGCCGTAGTCAGGAAGCGTGCCCTTTTGGGCCGCCTCTGCTGGCACCAAATATATTGCAAAAAGTAGTATGAAGCCTATCGAACAAAACGTAATTGGCTTTATCTTCAACAAAACGTGAGCGCAGATCTTACGTAACATAATCGTCTCCCCTCCTCTTTATTATCTGATTTTATTTCAAAACGCCCGTGACGAACCATT
>JAQTXO010000290.1 GCA_028688765.1 Acidiphilium sp.
CGCCGACCCGCGCCCCGACGCCGCTGCCCACACCGCCGCCACCGCCGCCGCAGCCGCCTCGTCCGCCACCGAAAAAGCCGGTGGTGAAGCCCGCCAAAAAACTACCGCGGCCGCCCAAAAAGCAGCCGCCCACCCCGGCGCCAAAGAGCCCGACCAGCCAGAAGCACGTGGTCAAGACCCCGGCGGCGATGAGCCAGTCGGTCCTGAACACGATCGCGAAACTGCGGTCGCTGGAAAAACAGAAAAAGGCGCCGACCGCGAAGTACAACCCGCGTCAGGGTGGTGCCCCGCAGGGCGGTGGCACGAAAATGAGCACGGCGAATTCCGGCCTCTCGGCGGCGCAGCGCAATGCGATCGGCTCGGAAGTCCAGCCGTGTTGGGGGATCGATGCGGGTGCGCCGGGCGTCTCAAGCTTCAGCGTGCTGTTGCAGGTGGTGACCGATGCCTCGGGCGTGGTGCGCGAGGCCGAAGTCGCCCCCGCCGATCAGGGCAAACTGGGCGACCCGGTATTCGCGGCGTTTGCTCAAAGAGCTGTCGATGCGGTGAAAAACTATCAATGTGCCAAGCTGCCGCTTCCGCCTTATATGCTCGGCTCGGTTCATACCTTCATATTCCGCTTCACGCCGTAATACCGCCGAATTTACACGATAGAGGTTACCGATGACGACAGATCGCCCAAGCCCACAGCCCCATCCGCGCGTGCCCGGCACGATGGTCGAACGCCTGGCACCATTATCGCGCCGCTTCATGCTCGGCGCGGGGGCGGCGGGTCTGGTCCTGCCCGGCATCGCGCGGGCGCAATCGGCAACCAGCGGGCCGAGCGATGCGATCAACGTGTCCGGCGCGCACAACGCCCCGATCCCGATTGCCCTGCCCGCCTTCACCAATGCCAGCGGCGGGACGTCCGAGCTCGGGGATCAGATGATCCAGGTGATCACCTCCGATCTCGATCATTGCGGCCTGTTCCGCTCGATCGGGCAGAGCAGCTTCGTGCCCAATTCCATCGCGAACGGCGTGCCGGTCTGGGCGAACTGGTCGATCCTGGGCGCGCAGGCCCTGGTCACCGGCAGCGTGACCGATCAGGGCGGCGGTCAGGTCCGGGTGGAATACCGGTTGTGGAGCATCGCCGATCAGAAACAGCTGCAAGGGACCGCCTACACCACGGCCTCGGGCAACTGGCGGCGCATCGCTCACATCATCGCCGATGACATCTATCAGCAGATGATCGGGGAAAAAGGCTATTTCGACACCCGCGTCGCGTTCATCTCGGTGTCCGGCCCGCCGACCAGCCCGACACGGCGGCTCGCGATCATGGATTACGACGGCGCCGAAGTGCGCTTTCTGACATCGGGCCGCTGGATGGCCCTGACCCCGCAGTTCAACCCCACCCGGCAGCAGCTCGCGTTCGTCAGCTTCGAAAACAACCGTCCCCGCGTGTTTCTGTTCGATCTGCAGACCGGCGCGCGTTCCGTGGTCGGCGGGTTCGGGGAAATGAGCATCGGGCCGCGTTTCAGCCCGGACGGCAGCGCATTGCTGATTTCGGTGACCAAAGGCGGTGGCGCGATGATCGTGAAATACGATCTCGGCAGCCGCCAGATGCGTCCCCTGACCGACGCCAATTCGATCAACGTGACGCCCTGCTACAGTCCCGATGGCACCAAGATCGTCTTCGCCTCCGACCGCGACAGCCCGGGCGAGCAGCAATTGTTCGTCATGGGGGCAGATGGATCGAGTCCGAGCCGGATTTCCTACGGCAAGGGCAGCTACGCGGAGCCCGACTGGTCGCCGCGCGGGGATTTGATCGCGTTCACCCGGATCGGTTCGGGCGGGTTCGGGATCGGGGTGATGAAGCCCGATGGTTCGGGCGAGCGCCTGCTCTCGCAGGGGTTTCTCGAAGGCGGCTCGACCTTCTGCCCGAACGGGCGGGTCATCATGTTTTACCGGCAGACCCCGCTGCGGGTCGGCAACGTGTCGCACCTCGTCACGATCGGCAGTGACGGGTTCAACGAGCGGGTCACGCCGACGCCGACCGATGCGACCGATCCGTCCTGGGGTCCGCTGCTGTCCTGATCGTGAGCGGGGCGCGGAGATAACCCTCATTTCGCCCCCGTGATCGGGATCGGGTCGCGTCGGTAGGCGGCGAGACCGCGCCCGACCGCCCCGGCGGTGCCACCGCCTGAAGGAATCGCGGTGGCAACCGGCATCAATTCGGCGCGGCCGCGCAAGCCGGTAAAGGCAAAACCGCCGACGCCGAAATGGCGCAGCGGGATCGCACCGGCCTGTGGCTTGACGCTTTTGGTGTCCGGTGTGGGGATCGCCGTCATCGCGCCTGGCGTCATTGCGCTGACGGGGGTCAATTGCGGCAGATTGGCTGGCGCCGGGCCGCCCTGATCGTGCCACACGGCGAAGACCTCGCGCGCATAGGGGGTTCCCAATGCGGCGGTCTGCGAGTGGTAGGCCGCCACGGCCTGGGTCCAGCCCCCGGTCCGGGTTTTGAGGCGGCGAAGGAATTGCGCCCCGTACACGGCGTTGGCCACGGGGTCGAATGCCTGGGCCAGACTGGTGAACGCATCCGGATGATGGGCCAGATTGATCTGCATGCACCCGATATCGAGCGAATTGATCCCCTGGCTTTCGAACGATTGCGCCGCGGCAATCGCTTCGGCTTCGGTGGCATACATATGGCCCGCGCCATTGGCATCGATCGTCCAGGGCCAGGCCGCGCGATGCCCGGTCGCCGCATCCTGCCGGCCGCTTTCAACCGTGGCGATCGCGTTCAGCAGACCCGGCGGGGTGTGAACCATGGCCTGCGCCATATTGACCGCAGCGGCGCACAGGGTCGAAGGATCGGCAACGGGGACGAAAGCCGGCACCGCCCCTTCGGGCAGGGCCGCAGCGATCCGCGGCCAGACCATGCCGACCCACGCCACCATCAATGCCAGGACGATCCGATACCGGTTCATGACGGGTGGTATGCCGGTAAATGATTAATTTAGAGTTAGTTTCCGCCCATATCGACGCCACGCCGGACAAATTGATGGCAAATCAGGCGAATCCCCATCGGAATCGCGATGCTGCACTGCAAAATAGTTCTTGCATCAGGCTTAGCCTATGCGTATAACCATCCCAGCAACACGGCGGCTTGTTCGCTATGTTTGCTTTCTTGGACGTTTCCTCCCTAAACTTGGCGGCACGAAAGTGTCGCCATTTTTTTTGACCCGGAAACAAACCGGATCGCAGGCGCGATGATCGTCGGCCCCAAGGCGGTCTTTGCGCTGCGCAATGGAGCTTCTACACTGGTTTCCAGCCCCGGAGTAGCTCATGCTCAATACCAGTCCTGACTTCAAGTCCAACGTTCGCGCCGCGCTCGACGATGCCGGGCTGCAGAAGGCGCTCGCCCGGGCCAAAAAGCCCTTCGCTGAAACCCGAACCGCCGCGGTCGGGCGGCTTCCGGAATTCGAGGCGCTGCGCGAGACCGCCAAAGCCATCAAGAACCACACCATCGCCCATCTCGATGTCTATCTCGATCACTATACGCGTGAGGTCGAGTCGCAGGGCGGGCAGGTGCATTGGTGCCGCGATGCCGCCGATGCGCGCGACGCGGTGCTGGAAATCTGCCGCTCGGTCGGGGCGCGAACGGTCACCAAGGGCAAGTCGATGATTTCCGAGGAGATCGGCCTCAACGAGTTTCTTGCCGAACAGGGGATCGAGCCGATCGAGACCGATCTCGGCGAATATATCCTGCAACTGCGCAACGAGGCCCCCAGCCACATCATCGGCCCGGCCTTCCATCTCAATCGCGAGGATTGGGAGGAAAGTTTCCGCGCCGCCCACACCCATCTGCCGAGCGACCGGGTCTTTCCCGAAAAGCGCGATATCCAGGCCGAGGCCCGCGCCGTGCTGCGGGAAAAATTCATCGCCGCCGATGTCGGCATCACCGGGGCCAATTTCCTGATCGCCGAGACCGGCACCTCGATCATCGTGACCAACGAGGGCAATGGCGACCTCACGCAAACCCTGCCGCGTGTGCACATCGTGCTGGCTTCGCTCGAAAAAGTGGTGCCGACCATCGAGGATACGGTTTCGCTGCTGCGGGTATTGGCGCGCTCGGCGACCGGGCAGGAGTTTTCGGTCTACACGACGTTCTCGACCGGCCCGAAACGCACGGGCGATCTCGACGGGCCGGAGCAGTATCACGTCATCCTGCTCGATAATGGCCGTTCCAACATGGTCGGCACCGAGTTTCAGGACATGCTGCGCTGCATCCGCTGCTCGGCCTGCATGAACCATTGCCCGGTCTATCTGACGGTCGGGGGTCATGCCTATGGCTCGATGTATTCCGGGCCAATGGGCAGCGTGCTGACGCCGGCGATCTTCGGCGCGGATCAGGCGCATCTGTTGCCCAGCGCCTCGACGTTCTGCGGCAAATGCGAGAGCGTCTGTCCGATGAAGATACCCCTCACCGGCATGATGCGGCATTGGCGGGAACGCGCCTTCGAGCGCAACCTCGCCCCGGCGACGACGCGCTACGGCATCGGGGTCTGGGGATTTTTTGCGCGCCGCCCGGCCCCCTACCGCGCCGTGACCCGCATGGCCGCCGGGGCGATGGGGCTTGCCGGGCGCAAACGCGGCCGGTTCGGCTGGTTGCCC
>JAQTXO010000291.1:0-401 GCA_028688765.1 Acidiphilium sp.
CCCCGCGGCGCAATCCACCCCCAACCGGCTGAACTGCCCCGGCAGCCGCCCGCGCGGCATCCGGCTCTGGCTGTCGGGGTCGAGCCGCAGCCACGCGCCCGCGAATTCCACGATCGCGACCGGCCGCTCCAGCCAGTTGCCCAGCATAGCGCGCAACCGTTCCGCCGAACGCGGCCGGCTGGCAAAAAACCCGGCATAGTGACGGATCGGATCGGCCCCCACCACCAGCCGCTCGATCAGATGATTGGTGTTGAACCCGGTCAGCGCGAGCAGGATGTCCCCGGCAGGATCGTTTTGTGCCGCGGGATCGGCCCGATGGCGCAGTTCGGCAGCCAAATGAGGCCGATATTTCACCCCCGAGGCGGCAAAACCCGCGACGAGGCGTTGCGCGAGCAATTCGA
>JAQTXO010000291.1:411-4647 GCA_028688765.1 Acidiphilium sp.
AGCGCGCCCGGCTCGCGGCGGCGACCAGTTCGCTGTACCAGCGCGGCAACGGGCCCGACCCGCCAAGCAGCCCGATCAGCCGCGTCGAAACCCGTGCGCGCCCCCCGGCATCCGGAGCCATCGCGGCATCGACCTCCGCTGCGGGATGCACCAGTGATACCGGTGCACCGAACGCGATGGCATCCCCGGCATCCCGCCGCCCGGAGGCGAGCCAGAGCAGCCGCACCGCCGCACCGAACCGAAACCGGGCCGGCGCGCGCACCAGCCGATCGAGCGGCGCCTCACTCATAGCAACGTCCGGTGCCCCGCGCGGGGCGGAAACCGCATCGCCGGATCGACCCGTCCGCGCAGGCGCAAGGTGGTGCGAACAAAGGAATTGATCGTGCCATGCAGGGCCAGAAAGCGTTCCAGTACCGCGCCGAGCAGGAACAGCCCGTTTTCCTGATACGGTTTGGGATCGAATTCCAGCGTCACATCCAGCCCGCGGCAAAACCCGCCAAGCCGCCCGCCGGGCAGCCGCGCCGTCCCCGGCTTGGCCGACACGCCGATCAGTGCCGCAATCGCGGCCCGGCTCTCGGCGGTCTCAGCCCGGTCGTACAGCCGCAGCACATCCCGCAGCGCCGCCGCACCCTCGGTCCCGCCCACGACCGAAAGATGCCCGAGCGAAAGATGACTGATCAACCGCCACGCCCCCTGCTCGGCGAGGCGTGGCCGCAGCGTCGGCCCCGGCGGGGTCAGGCACAGGCTGCGCGCCACCCCGTCATGCGGCGAAATCGGCGTCAGGTAAGGGTGGCCGCCGCCGAACGGCAGTGCCGCCGGCAGATCGCGATTGACGCAGAGCGCATCGACCGAGAGCACCGCATCGGCTGGCACGGCGGGGTCGAAGTCCGGTGCGAACGGTGCCAGAAACGTCTCGGTCCCGCCCAGCGCCGCCGCGGCCGGCCGGCGCGCCTCGATGTAATACCCCGCCGCCGCATCGCCGCCGCCATGGCCGGTGCGATAAAACGGCTGCCACGGTCGCACCGTACCGGCGCGGTCGGTCTCGCGCACCCCGGTGATGCCCCAGATCTCCATCCCGGTCGCCCGCCGCGCATCGGCGACCACGCGATATTCCGTATCGGTCTGGTCGAGGCGGATCGGCTCGCAATGCTGCGCGAACAGATTGACCATCGGCGTGCAGCCCAGCGCGATGTGTTCCGCACTCACCGCCCGCTCCAGCTCGATCGCCGAACGATCGAGATAGATGAAAATCTCCAGCCGGTTGCCCGCCATCGCCAGGGTCTTGCGGTCCAATCCATCGAGATCGATAAACATGAACTTCTCGGCGAAGGCGAAATATTCGGCGAGCAGGCGGAATCCGGTAAAGCCCCGCTCCGGCCAGGGCAGCAGCGCCTCGTCCTCGCCGAAGCCGACCGGCTGAACCGCATCGGGGCCGAGCAGCACCGGATGGGGATCGCCCGGACTCTCCGCAAGCGCCACGCCGATCGTGTGGGCGGCGAGCAACTCATACAGGTGCGGCGCGATCGCCTGACCCCCGCGCAGATACAGCCGCAGCCGGTCGAGCCCGAGCTTGCCGAAGCCGACCTCAGGCGCCATCGTCCCGACCACGATCCGCAGCACCGAGGCCGCCCCCGGTGCCAGCGGGTTGAGCGGCGCCACGAAGGGCTGACCGGCCAGCCGCACCTGCTCGATCCGCACCGGCCACAGCGAAACCGGGTAAGCGGTCTGGAACCGGCAGGCCTGGCCACGCACCCGCTCGGTCTCCAGCGCAAACCCCGCATCCAGCCGCAGATGCGCCTGCAGATCGGGCTTGCACTCGAATTGCGCGATCGCGCAGGAGGGGATCGGAGCCAGAAATCCCGGATAGAGCGCGCCGAGCAGCGCATCGGTCAGCTCTGGAAATTCATCGTCCAGCCGCTTGTGAACCCGCGCGGACAGAAACGCGACGCCGTCGAGCAGGCGGGCGACGTGGGGGTCGTCGATGGCGTCGGGCGAGAGCCGCAACCGCCCCGCGATCTTGGGATGGGTTTCGGCGAATTCCGCGGCGAGCTTGCGGATCGCCAGCAATTCGCGATTGAAATAGGGCAGCAGGCTGTCAGACAAACCGCTCGCCCTTCACTTCGATTTCCGCCGAGGTCGCATCCACGATGGTATTGAAACTGATCGGCTCGGGGGCCGGTTCGGCATGGAGCAGCCCGTCGATCCGCATATGCAGCGAGGGATCGAGGTTATTCTCCGCCTTCAGCAGCACGACCGAGACCTGCGCGAAGCGCGGCTCGAACAGGCGGATGGTTCGTTCCACCTCGGCACGGAACGCCTCGCGCGAGGCCGGATCGGCCATGCTGCCCGAGGTATAATCCGGCAACCCGTATCCCGCGATCGAGCCGGGCAACTCGCCGAGTTTGGGCGGCAGGGATTTCCAGCGGCGCTTGGCATTGAGCAGGGCTTCGAGGTCGCGCCGCACCGACCGGCGCAACACCGTCAGCGCCTCGCCCGGCGAGAGCGGCCGGTCGCGGTCGCGATCCGGCGCATCGTCGAACAACCGGTCGAGCGGTGAAAGCTGCACCCGCGCCCCGGCATCGCGCACCCGCTCATTGAAGCCGGGCGCGCTGGTGGGCGTGGTCATGGGCCGAACACGAGGCTGCCGAGCGCCATCACCGGCACCGCCTCCTCGCCGACCAGAAATTCGCGCTGGCCGATCCCGGTCACCAGCCCGTCATGATCGCGCCAGTCGGTCGCGCGGCCCAGCCGATATTCGGCGGCCAGCGTGGCGTCGTCGCTCGCATATGTCACCGGCACATACACATCGCCATCCGGCCCGGCCTCGACCGCGAGGCTGACCCGCCGCCAGATCAGATCGCGCGGGCGCACCGGCTTGTGAAACACCGCCTCGCTCACCCGCGCGATCGGCACCCAGAAATATTTACCGGTCGTGGTCAGCACTTCGAGAACACCGCCCATCAGGTCGCTGGCATCGCGGAAATCGGCGAAACTCGTCCCGTCCATCCCGCCCGGCCGGGCGGGCCGCGCCGCCTCGGCGGCCTCGGCATGGGCCCGCGCCGCCGCAACATCCCCCGCCCGCAGGGCCACGAGGCCAGCGAGCAGGGATTGTTCGACCGGTCCGGGCTCGCCGAGGAATTCCGGCACCCGCCCATCCCGGTAGAGCTGCCGGCGCGCCATTTCGCCCCGCAGCAGCTGGCGGAACTCCGCGACCACCAGCGCCGCACCGGGATCGAGCTGCCCCGCCGCGTCGAGCAGCACGTCGGCACGTTCGAAATTTCCGGCAAAAACCAGCATTTCCGCGAGCAGGACGCGGGCCGACACATCGGTCGGGCGCGCCTTCACTGCCGCCGTCGCCGCAGCAATCGCCGCGTCGAGATGTCCTTCGCGAAACGCCGTCCCTGCCGTCACGCCGCTCGCCGTGGTCTGATCGCCTGGCATCGTTCAATCCCCAGCCTTATTGTCTGTGAGCGAACGTATTGAAACCTGCCGTCCGGCGCAATCCATAACATCGTCCGGTCAACGACATATCCCAATGTCCGATCCGGCTGAGCCACAGCCAAAGTGTTTGTTTACGGATCGCTATGAACGCGCTAACATCAGCACGAAACAGCGCTATTCGCGATGGACAGAGTCGGGGGATTGATCGAATATCATCGAATATCCCCTGCATACTTTGCAGTATCGTCTCTACGGTACTGTGGAGCGAGGGGGGCTGAGCGGCCGGGCAGGGCGGTCTTGCGCTTGGACCCCGCGCCGATCTGTGGAATGATCTGACGATAAGTTTCAAGGGGACCGGACCAATGAGCGGCAGCATTCATGAAAAACTCAACCGCGTGCGCAAACCGCGGGTGCACATCACCTACGACGTCGAAACCGACGGCGCGCAGATCGTCCGCGAACTGCCGTTCGTCATGGGGGTGATGGGCGATTTCTCCGGCGACCCGACCCAGCCGCTCAAGCCCCTCGCCGAACGCAAATTCATCCAGATCGACCGCGACAATTTCAACGACGTTATGGCCCGGATGTCGCCGGGCCTGAAACTCAAGGTCGACAACACCCTCGCCAACGACGGCAGCCAGATGGCGGTGGACCTCAAATTCAACAGCATCGAGGATTTCGACCCCGAACGCGTGGTCGATCAGGTGCCCGCGCTGAAATCCCTCCTCGAAACCCGCAACAAGCTGCGCGACCTGATGAGCAAGGCGGACCGGTCCGAACAGCTCGAATCCCTGC
>JAQTXO010000292.1 GCA_028688765.1 Acidiphilium sp.
GGGCGCGCAGCCTGTATTCCGAGGGGCAGGCGATCGTGCTGACGGCGTCCAGCGTGATCGAGAAGGGGCGCGCGGCGGCGGCGGAGCATCTGGAGGCGGCGATTGCCGATATCGAATTCGAGGCGGGGCGGTTCAGGATTGTCGGGACCGACCGCGAGATCGATCTGGTGTCGCTCGCAGCGGTTCTGCATGAGAGCGCGGGGGAGGGCGCGGCGAGCAATCCGCTCGATACCGCCGAGATCGCGAAGATCGACAAGCATACCTTCCCGAACGGCTGCCATATCGCGGAGGTCGAGGTCGATCCGGAGACCGGGGTGGTTGCGGTGGTGCGCTATCTGGTGTGCGACGATGTCGGCACGATCGTGAATCCGATGATCGTGCGCGGGCAGGTTCATGGCGGCGTGGCGCAGGGGTTGGGGCAGGCTTTGCTCGAAAATACCGCCTATGATTCCGAGACCGGGCAACTGGTTTCGGGCAGTCTGATGGATTATGCGCTGCCGCGCGCGGATGATCTGCCGGATATCGAGGTCGAGTTCGTCGAGATTCCGTGCGCGTCGAACCCGTTGGGGGTGAAGGGCGCGGGCGAGGCGGGGGCGGTGGGGTCGCCGCCGGCCCTGATCAATGCGGTGATCGATGCGCTGGCGGAGGACGGGGTGCGGGCGATCGACATGCCGGCGACGCCGGAGCGGATCTGGCAGGCGATTGCCCAAGGCCAGGGTGGTGGACACGGTGATGGGCGACGTGCCGCGTGATTCATCTGCTCAAGCTGGCGGTCGGGGTGCGGGATGTCTTGCATCTGGCGGACATCCAGCGGGAGCGGGCGGTTGTGCGGCCGCCGCTGCGGCATCAGACGCGCAGTTTTCCGCGCCGGGCGGCTGAACTGGTGGATGGCGGGTCGATCTACTGGGTCATCGGTGGGGCGATTCTGGCGCGGCAGCTCGTGCTCGACGTGATCGAGGATCGGTGGGATGATGACACGCGTTGTGCCGGGTTGGTGCTCGACCCACATCTGGTCCGGGTCGCCGCGCGACCGATGCGGCCGTTTCAGGGCTGGCGATATCTGACCGAGGAGGACGCGCCGATGGATATCACGATGAGCGAAGCGATGCGCGCGGATGCGCTGCCGGCGGAGATGCAGCGCAGCCTGCGGGCGCTGGCTCTGCTGCCATGATGGATCTGGCGACGCTGCGCAGGAAACTGCCCTGGACGCCGCGGACTGTGCCGGTGATCCGCATGTCCGGCGTGATTGCGGCGCGGGAGGGAGCGGTCAATCTGGACCGGTTTGCGGCACCGCTGACCCGGGGGTTCGATGCGGCCAAGGCCGGGGAAAACCTGCTGATCCTTGCGATCGAAAGCCCCGGCGGGTCGCCGGTGCAATCGGATCTGATCGGGCGGTTCATCCGGCGCAAGGCCGAGGAGACCGGGGTGCGGGTGGTGGCGATCATCGGCGATGTCGGCGCGTCGGGCGGGTATTGGATCGCCTGTGCGGCCGATGAGATTCTGGCGAACCGGATGAGCATCGTGGGCTCGATCGGGGTGATCGGCGGCGGGTTCGGGGTGCATCAGTTGATCCGGCGCTACGGGATCGAACGGCGGGTGGTGACGGCGGGGGAGAACAAGCTGCGCAACGATCCGTTTGCGCCGGAGCGCGAGGAGGATGCGCGGTTCAATCGGGAATTGCTCGACGATATTCATAATTCGTTCAAGGACTGGGTGCGGGCGCGGCGGGGTGCGGCGATCGAGGGGCATGAGGCGGCGATTTTCGATGGATCGTACATGCTGGGCGACAAGGCGAAGGATCTCGGGCTGATCGACGGGTTCGGCGATGTGCGCGGCGTGATCACCGAGCGGGCCGGAGAGCGGGCGAAACCGGATTTCATCGGGCCGAAGAAGAAATTCAGCCTGATGCGGTTGATCGGGCGGGATGCGGGGGCGGCGCTGCTCAATGCGATCGAGGCGGAGACGATGAGTGCGCGGATGCGGTGAGGGTGGGGCGAGGGAAGGCGAGGTAAGACTTCTTTTTGTGAACAAAAAGAAGCAAAAAAACTTTTTTAATATGGGTCACCGCCCGTGAAAATGTCCGAGACCCATATAATAAAAGTTTTTTGCTTCTTTTTTACAAAAAAGAAGTACTTTTTTACTTACTTCCGTCCATGACCGCGCCCGATTTGTCCCCGTTGACGGCAACGCTCGCGCGACCGGATGATATTCCGGTGCTGTTGGCGTTGGCGCGGGCGTTTCATGTCGAGGATGGGCATCCGATGGATGCGGCTGCGGAGGCGGCGACGGCGGCGAGTGTGCATGGTGTGGGGGATGCGGCGTTGGCGCCGACCTATTTGTTGCGGTGGCAGGGTGGGGTTGTGGGGTATTTCGTGTTGTCGCTCGGCTACAGTCCGGAGCATGGCGGCACGGATGCGTTCATCGATGACATTTATCTGGTGCCGGGGGTGCGCGGGCGCGGGCTGGGGCGGGTGGCGGTGGAGGCGGCGGTGGCGGCGGCGCGGGAGCGCGGGGTGCGGGTGATGATGCTGGAGGTCGAGAAACATAATGAGCGGGCCTACCGGCTTTATGAGAGCCTCGGGTTTCGCGATACCGAACGGCGGCTAATGCGTCGTTATTTATAGAAACATTAACTCGTGGAAAACTAACGGATTGCGCTTGCCCACCCGGGGGTGTTTCCGGCATGGTTCGCCCCGTCAATCAGGAGTGACCCATGGCCGAACAGCATTATGTCGAGTTTCCGGATAGCCGCCACGAGATGCCTGCGCGTGCCCATCGCCACGAGAAGCTGGCGGATGGCGAGCGGGTGGAGGTTAGTGTTTATGTCAAGCCGCGACCGGTTTCGGGCCGATTCGTCTCGCATGAGGCGGTGCTGGCGGATCGGGCCGAGCGGCATCATGACGACATCGAGAGGATCAAGGCGTTTGCCGCCGATCATGGGCTGGAGGTGATCGAGGCGGATGCGCGCCGTCGTCTGGTGCGGCTGGCGGGCAGTGCCGCGGCGATGCAGGCGGCGTTCAAGGTCGATCTGCACTGGTTTTCCGGCGATCAGGCGAAGTTTCGCGGGTATACCGGAGCGTTGAAGCTGCGATCGGATATTGCGGGGATCGTGGAATCGGTGCTCGGGCTGGATACCAGGCCGGTGGCGCAGCCGCGGTTGCAGCGGCTGATCAAGAGCGCGCAGGCGGCATCGGCGACGTATCTGCCGAACCAGGTTGGGGGGTTTTACGGGATTCCGACCTCGCCGGACGGGGCGGGAGAGTGCATTGCGATTATCGAGCTGGGGGGCGGGTATCATGAGAGCGATATCACGACCGCCTTCGCGGCGATGGGGTTGAAGCCGCCGACCGTGGTTGCGGTGAGTGTCGATGGCGGGAGCAACGCGCCCACGACGCCGGATTCGGCGGATGGCGAGGTCGGGCTCGATATTCAGGTGGCCGGGGGCATTGCGCCGGGGGCGAAGCTGGCCGTGTATTTCACGCCGAATACCGATGCCGGCTTTACTGATGCGGTGACTGCGGCGGCGACCGATACCACCAACAAGCCATCCGTGATGTCGATCAGCTGGGGCGGGCCGGAGTCAAGCTATTCGACGCAGGGGCGCAATTCGTTGAACTCGGCATTGCAGGATGCGGCGATGGCGGGTGTGACCGTGACGGTGGCTTCGGGCGATAACCTTGCGACCGACGGGTTGAGCGACGGGGCGGTGCATGTCGATTTTCCGGCATCCAGCCCGTATGTGGTGGGCTGTGGCGGGACCGCGATTACGGTTTCGGGGGGGACGATTACCGCCGAATCGGTGTGGAACAATGGGACCAGCGGCGGGGGTGGCGGGATTTCGACGGTGTTTCCGGTACCCGCCTTTCAGGCCGGGGTGAAGCTGCCGGTAAATGTCAGCACCGGCGGGACCGGGCGCGGGGTGCCGGATGTGGCGGCGGATGCCGACCCGAATACCGGGTATCAGGTGACGGTGGATGGCCAGACCTTCGCGGTGGGGGGGACGAGCGCGGTGGCGCCGTTATGGGCCGGGTTTTTCGCGCTGGTGAACGCGGCGCGGGGCAGCCGACTGGGGTTCGTCAACCCGGCGCTTTATGCACATGAGGCGGCGTTTCGGGATATCACCCAGGGCAATAATATTCCGGCGGGTTCGACGCTCGGGTACAGCGCGGGGCCGGGATGGGATGCCTGCACCGGGTTGGGGGTGATGAAGGGCGGGACATTGTTCGCGGCGCTCAAGGCGGCGGCTTCGACGCCGGTGGCTTGAAGTAGAGTAAGGGAGGACTTCTTTTTTGTAAAAAAGAAGCAAAAAACTTTTTTGATCTGGGCTACGGGCGGTTGCAGGGCTTGGGCCAGGATAAACAAGAGTTTTTTTGCTTCTTCTTTTGCAAAAAAAGAAGTCCTTTACTTCCTTGGGTTTTCGCTCAGCGGCACGATCCAGAATTGCGGGGTCGATTGGAGGCCGGCGGTGATGGTGTAGGGCGCGCCGCTATGGGCGACCCATTGGTAGCCTTCCAGGGCGGAGGAGGCACCGGTTGCGTTGAAGGCACTCGCGAGGGCGGCCATGCGGGTCATGCCATAGTCGCCCTTGCTATGAGCCCAGCCGGTGCCGTTGGATTGGCCGCCCTCGCGGGTGGCCTGATC
>JAQTXO010000293.1 GCA_028688765.1 Acidiphilium sp.
GTGAAAACATGCTTGGACGTGTCAACCGAAATGCGTTTAAATTCCATTGGGCGGCCCTTTCATTGGGTTGGTTCTTCGACCCTATATTGGCACATTCGATGCCGTAGGGCCGTCCACACCAACAACGCCCGCACAACATACGACGACAATGCGCCGCTGGAGAGGTTCAGCTTGCACCGCAGCCAGAAAAGTTCCGCCATGATAGGAATAGCATAAATGTTGCATTCCGCTCAGCAACTTCATCAACAAGCCGGCGGCGATTCCGGTCATGATACCTGTCAGCACCAGGAGCATCCAGAATGTGGGCGAAAGGCCGACCAGGCGATTTCCCTCGGCATGGTTCGGCTGAAGTGCGCTGTGGTCAGTGCCGAGCAATAGGGACTTTTTTGACTTCCTCATCTTGTTCCTGATCATCCGCCACCGCGTTGCAGCACCGGCCCGGAAAGGCCGAGCGCTGTGGTAACGAGAGCAAGATGACTTAAAGCCTGCGGGAAGTTTCCGGCCAGGTGCCGGCCAGGCACATCGTACTCCTCGGAAAGAAGCCCGAGATCATTTCGAATGGCCAGCACCCGTTCCAGCGTCTGCCGCGCTTCTGTGGTTCGGCCCTGCATGTTTTGGCAGTCGGCCAGCCACAAAGTGCAGGCGATGAAGCTGCCTTCGGAAACCTCGCCTTGGGGTTTCTTGCGCCGAACGAACCCGTCCTCGGTCAGCTCGCGCTCCACCGCTTCGATCGTGGCGGTTATGCGGGGATCGTCGATCGGCAGAAAGCCGACCAGAGGCAACAGCAGAAGACATGCATCGATCGTCTGACCGCCATAATACTCCACAAAGCGGCCAAGGCCTGGATGAAAGCCGCTCTGGCAGACTTCCGCGTGGATCGTGTCGCGGAGCACCTCCCACCGCGCGACCCGCTCGGCACCGGCATAATCGCGGGTTTCCCCGGCCCTGAGGAAGCGGTCGACCCCGACCCAGGCCATCGCACGCGAATAGACGTAGTGGCGCGGCTCTCCGCGAGATTCCCACAATCCGGCGCCCGGCTTCTGCCAGGTTTTTTCGATGTGTTCCACGATTTGAGTTTCGACGGCGACGATTCGTGGGGTGCGGCTGATGCCCGCCCTCGATGCAAGATGCACCGCATCGATCAACTCGCCGTAGACGTCCGCCTGATGCTGGGTCGACGCGGCATTGCCGATCCGCACGGGTTTTGCGTGATGGTAGCCGTCGAGCCATTCAACCTCGAATTCGGGTATATGGCGAGCGCCATCCACCCGGTACATGATTCGCATCTTGTCCGGCTCGCCCGCTACGGCGCGCAGCATCCAGTCGCGCCAGGCGACGGCTTCGTCCTTGAAACCCGCGTTGAGCAGGGCGTCGAGCGTGAACGTGGCGTCCCTGATCCAGGAGAACCGATAATCCCAGTTCAGTTTCCCGCCCGGTTTTTCCGGGAGCGACGTGGTTGCAGCCGCAATCAGTCCACCGGTCGGCTTGTAGATCAGGGCTTTGAGGGTGATCAGGGACCGCTTTACCGCTTCGGGCCAGTGGGTCGGCTTGTCGAACCGCCCGATCCAGTCCCGCCAGTAATCCTGGGTCTCGCGAAGTACCATCTCCGCATCGATCGGCGGAGGAAGCCCGGCATCCGAGCTTCCATACCGCAGGACGAACGGCACACGCTGCCCGGTCGCCACGACAAAATCGGACTGGATGCGACGTTGATCGTGAGACATCGTCACAGGCCCGCGCAGGACGATCTGATCCGGCCCCACATCCCCCACGAATCCGCCGTCGCACGGCTGGACCCAGGGTGACAGGTCGCCGTAATTGAACCGGGCAGCAAAATCCATCCGCATGGCGACGGTGCCCCGAAGGCCAACGACCATACGTACAAGCGACGGATGTTGCTCGCGCATCGGCATGAAATCGATGATGCGCACCGCCCCGGTGGCCGTTTCGAAATCGGTCTCCACGATGAGCGTATCATCCTGATAACGCCGCGAGACCTTTGCTTTCGCGGTGAGCCCAGCCGGCGCAATCAGCCAGCGCCCGTTTTCCGCATTTCCCAGAAGGGCGGCAAAACACGCATCCGAGTCGAAGCGCGGCCAGCACATCCAATCGATCGAGCCGTCATTACCCACGAGGGCGGCTGTTTCGCCGTCCCCGATCATCGCATAATCTTCAATCATCAATGTGAACGCTTTACATGAAGCGGCAGTTGCTCGACCTGTCGCGCGCGGTTACGGACCAGATATCGAAATCCCAGGTCTACAGCCTGTTCTCCCATGGGCCGCCCGGGCAGAAGAACGGTGAAAGCGACGGGCTCCTGATCGATAGCGCTTCGTTCCTCCGACGTTCCTCCGCATACCGTACCGATGGCGACGTTGCTGCGGTGCTCCTGGCGTAGCAGGCGGGCCGCCCCGATCGCCATGGGACCGGAGGGGGCGAATAGCGCGGCCTGAGCGGATGGCTGGCCGAGCAGCTTGCGCATCGCCTGTCGTCCTCCGCTGCGGCCACCGGGTCCGTGCCACCTGACCTCTTTGATGCCGCTTGTCGCGGCGAGGGCCGAAGCGCATCCCTCCGCCGCTTGCTGGCTGGTCCAATCCGGCTTGTCGGTGGTCAGGATCGTGACCGTTCCGCTGCCGCCAAGGCGCGTCGCGAGCTTTGTGCAGACCTTCCTGCCGGCCAATTTGAAATCGTAATGGAGGAAGGCGATCGGCTTGAAGGGGGATGCCGTGCGATTGAGCATGACAACCGGGATGCCGGCTTTTTTCGCCTTGTGGAGTTCAGGCTGCAATTCCTGCGGATCGACCGGATCGATCAGCAACATGTCGGCGCGCTGGGCGATCATGGCGTTCATCTGTTCGCTCTGGGTCCATGCGCTGTAGTGGGCGTTCTGGGTCAGGATATGAATGTCGAGCCGGTGCCCGGCCTTCTGCGCGCCGGACTTCAGGGCCAGCAAGCCGGGTTGGCTGAGGCTGGGCACCAGCAGCGCGAACGTAAAGGGCGATCCGCTCGATGGTCCTGCCTTGGCAAGAGCCGGGCCTGTTGCGCCGGCCAGGGCAGCAAGTCCCGCAACGAGGCCCCGGAAATATCGGTGGAGCAGGGGGGGCATCAGCTTTCGGCTTCCCTTACGTTGCCATCGGATCGTGCTTCGGATTCGGTTTTGACTTTGCCCTGGAAGACGAAAAACGAAAATGTGCTGTAGAGAAGGATGAGCGGCACGACGATCGCCATGGACGAGAGCACGAACAACTCCGTTGCCCGGGGGGCCGCTGCCTGGCCGATCGTGAAGCCTGGCGGGACGATCATCGGAAAGACCGTGAGGCTTATCGCGAGAAATGAAAGTACCACGATCGCCAGCGCGCTCGCCAAAGGGACGAGGGGAACACGACGAACCACGCTCCACCCGAACGCCGCGGCCGACAGGATGATCAGTGCGGCATCGCTTGCCAGCAGCACCGGTCCGGGTGCCGTGGCCCACCGGTGAGCATAGCGGGCATCCAGAGCGGGTGTCCACACGCTCAGGCACACCAGCATCACCAGCGTGACAGTGCCGAACACGAGGGCGTGGCGGCGGACGCGGAGCTGAAGTTCGTCCGTGGTGCGGTAGATCAGCCACGCCGCACCGAGTGTGGTGTATCCCGCGACGGTACCGACGCCGGAGCAGAGGGAAAAGGCGCTGAACCAGTTGCCCCACCCATCGGCATAGGTATCCGGGCTGACGGCAAAGCCGTGGATGAAGGCGCCGGCAATCACTCCCTGAGTAAATGCCACGCCGAACGAGCCGAGGCAGAATGCTGCGTCCCAATATGGTTTGGGCACGACGCCGCCAGCCCCGCGAAATTCGAGGGCGGTGCTCCTGACCGCGAGGGAAATCAGCATGACGATGAGGGGGAGATAAAACGCTGTCAGCAATGTGCTGAACGCGATGGGAAACAAGGCGAGCGTGCCACCTCCGGCGAGGACCAGCCAGGTTTCGTTCGCATCCCACACCGGGAGTATGGAGACGGCCATGGTGTCGCGGTAATTGGTGTCGCGAAGCAGACCGAAGAGCATTCCCACGCCGAGATCGGCCCCGTCCAGCAGAACGTAGGTGAGCAGCACGAACCCGATGGCGAGGGCGGACAGGAAGGGCAGGAGGCCGCCGGCGGACAGGATGATCTGGTGCATCAGGTCAGTCCGCTTCCCGGGCGCGCATGAAATCGGGCAGCTTGTTTTCCGTCTGCCTGTTCACGTCCTCGTCCGGACCTGCCTGCGCCGGCCTGGGAGGTTGGCTCAGAAGCTTCAGGACCGAAAGCATTCCGATGCCATACAGCACGGAATAGGCCAGCAGGATCAGACTGAGCGAGGTGATCATCCCGGAGAGGGTGATCGGCGAGTTGCTTTGATCGGTGCGCAACAGGCCGTAGATCGTGTAGGGTTGGCGCCCTGCCTCGGTCACCACCCATCCTGCGATCATCGCGATGAAGCCGGCCGGTCCCATTACCACCGTCGCCCACATGAACCGGCGTGAGGCGTAGAGCCTGCCGCGCCAGCGGAGCCAGAGACTTGCAAGTCCCAGCCCCCAGATCAGAAAACCGAGCCCGACCATGATGCGGAATGCATAGAAGATCAGGGGTACATACGGGATGTCGTTGGGG
>JAQTXO010000294.1 GCA_028688765.1 Acidiphilium sp.
TCGGTTTCGACCAGGATGCCGCGATCGGCACCCATGGCGAGCGCGGTACGAATTGTCTCCTGGCAAACGGCGACGCCCATCGAAACCGCGATGATTTCGGTGACGACGCCCTTTTCCTTCAACCGCCCCGCTTCCTCGACCGCGATTTCATCGAACGGGTTCATCGACATTTTGACACCCGCGAGTTCGACCCCGGAATGATCGGATTTGACCCGGACCTTCACGTTGTAATCGACGACGCGTTTGACGGGGACGAGGAGCTTCATGGGTTCACCGTTCGGTTGGTGTTTATGCAGGTGTGTGACCGTTGGATGATCTATTGATGCCTGCGCCGCAAGTCAATCATTAGGGACGGTTCATGCCCTATACGTTATGGCTTGCGGGTGGGCTTGCGGGCGGGTTTGGCGCGTTTCATGTCGTCGCCGAAAAGCTCCCGCAGGATGCCGGGGGTCAGGGCCGAGAGCGGGTTGACCGAGATTTTCGGTTTCGCGAAAGGGCCGGACACGCTGTAGCGGGCGGCGAACAGGCCGCTGCCTTTTTCGGGGCTGAACACCTTGCCGACCAGCGGGATTTTGCCGAGCAGGGCATTGAGCAGATAGGCCGGGACGATGGTGCCCGAGAGGTCGTAGCGCCGCGTCGCGAGATCGATGCTGCCGGTTGCGGTGAAGCCGATCGAGGAGGAATGGGCGCGTCCGCTGCCGAGGCGCACGATCGGGCCGGTGACGGTGAAGGGGGCGACCAGCCTGGTCATCGCGAGTCCCGGCCCGGAGAGTGCCGCCGGGACGCCATAGAGGGTGAGGCCCTGCAGCACCTTGGCCATCACCGGGGCGTGGCGCAGGCGAAAGCCGGTCATCACCGCGCGGCCTGTGGTGGTGGCGCCCCGGGTTTTTGTGGTGAGATGGAGCGTGCCGCCCGTGATATCCGTGGTGGTGCCGGCGGCGGCGAACAGGGCACCGGCATCGTTCGCGGTGAGATCGATCGCGGGGTCGCCCGCTGGGCGGGTGAGGGCGAAGCGGGTGCGCCGGGTGCCGGTGCCGATCGTGCCGTGCGCGGTCAGCAGATCGGCCTCGTTGCCGGCGGCGTCGAGTTGCACCGCGCCGAGCAGCGGGGCGGGGGATTTGTCGAGGCGGAGGCGGGCGAAGCCTGCCGTAATTCGCCACGGCAGGGAGGATGGCGGCCCGGGCGGCAGGGCGGCATGCGGTGGCGCGGCATGCGGCGGCGGTGCGGGGGTTGGGCTGACGGCGTTGAGCGCGGCGGCGATGTCGAGCATGGGGCCGGTCAGCACCAGATGCCACGGCGCGCCGGGGCGTGCGGGCGGGGTCAGGCTGCCATCCGCCGAGGTGCCGCCGAGCCGTGCGGCGCTGATCGCAAGGGTGCGGCCCTCGCTGATGCCGTGCAGGGCGAGGGCCGGGCCGGTCACGTCGATCCGGCGCACCCCGACCGGGCTGCCGTGGCGCAGATCGAGCCCGATCCGCGCGGCGCCCTTCTGTCCGGCGAATTTGCGCCAGCCGAGCCGGGGCAGGGCGAGGGCGACCGGGGTGAGATCGGCATTGAGGTCGAGCGAGCCGCGCCCGGCATCGTCATGGTATTCGATGGCCAGCGGGGCGGCGCCGGATTGCCAGATTGCGGTTGACGCGCCGAGCCGGGCGAGCAGGGTGCGTCCGGCGATGGTGTGGGCGGTCAGGGTGAAGGCCCCGTCCGGCAGGGCCATCGCGGCGGCGAACGATGCCCGGCGGTCGGCGAGATCGCCCGCGCCGTGCAGGGCGAGATGTTTGAGCGAGGCGGAGAGCGCGAGGTTGCCCCGGTCGAGGGCGAGGCCCGCGACCGGCAGGGGCAGATGGAGATCGGTGATATCGGCGATGGCGGCGAGGTGGACATCGTTGAGGACGAGGTGTTTTTTCAGGGGCAACCCGGCATCGATCGCGGCGGTGAGGTGGCCGCGCATGCCGGTGAGCGCGATGCCGTGGGTGGCGAGGCGCAGCGGCGGGGCATCGAGCAGGGGCACCGCATCGGCCGCGTTGCCGGTGAGGGTCGCGGCGACGCCGGCATTCTGGTCGTGATGGGTCAGGGCGCTGATCGTCATGGTGCCGCGCAGGGCGAGCCGGCCAAGCTGGCCTGAGGTCGCGTGGATCACCAGAATGTCGCGGTCGAGAAAGTCGAGCGTACCGGCGAGGCCGGTCATCGGCACGGCGTGTTTGAACCAGTCGAGCGTGACGCCGGAGGCGGTGAAATTACCGGTGAAATCATCGAGGCGCGGGGTGCCGTCCGCCCCCGCGAGGGTGAAGGCCGCGTGGAACCGCCCGTTTTGCGCGAGACCGGCGGGGATGTGGTTGAGGATGTATTTGCGGGTGTTGGGGACGATTCCCGCCGGCCAGTCCGCCACCAGATCGGGGGCGGTGACGTGATCGACCGTGGCATCGAGCCCGCCCGCGAGCGATCCGGTGAGGTCGAGCGTGCCGGTCAGGCGAGCCGTGGTGGTCCGGCTGGTGGTGCCGAGGGCGATGCGGGCGGCATCGAGCGTGGCGCGGGTGGGGGTCGCGGTCATGGCGAGATCGATGCGGCGGATCGGGACGCTGGTGCCGGTGACGATGATATGTCCCGCGCCGGCCCGCAGGGTGAAGTGCGCCCGCGCCGGGGCGGTGGTGCCGATCGGCCAGGATGCGGTCAGGGTGAGCGGCAGATCGAGCGGCCGGGCCGCGGCCTCGCCGGGGGCGAAGCGCGCGGGGATGACCGGGCCGAGGGTCGCGGTGACGTGGCCGAGGCCTTCATGGCCGGCGATGGTGATCCGCAGCCTCACCGGTCCGCTGGCGCGCTGCGCGGGGCGCGGCGCGAAATCGGCGGTCGCCTCGCCGGCGATCACCCCGGCCCTGGTGCGGGTGAGATCGAGCCTGCCGTCGCTCGCGGCCATGCCGAAACCGCGCGCGCGGTCATCGAGGATGAGATGCGCCGCGCCGATCCGGATGGCGCGGAGATCGGCGAGGACGAGCCCGCCCTGCCCGGGCGCGCGGCTCAACCGGGCGATCAGCCGGCCCAGCGCGCGGGGGAACGAGGCGATATCGGCGATCGGGTTGCTCGTCGAGCCATTGCTTGTGGGTCCGGGGCTCGTTGAGTTGGTGCTCGGGATGGCCGGGATCACGGTGGGGCGAAGGATGATTTCGGTATGGCGGGCGGCGATGCGGATCGGCGCGATCCGGCCTTTCAGCAGAGCGAGCGGGGCGAGGGTGACGCGCAGGCGCGAGATCCGTGCCGCCACCGTGCCGCTCTGGCCGAGGATCGCGATGTTCGACAGGCGCAGATCGATCGGCGCACCGCCTTTGTTGAAGCCTTCCCAGGCGAGGCCCGCCGCCCCGATGGTCACGTCGATCCCCGGCATCGCGCGGCTGGCGGCCAGCGCGATCCGGCTGGCGAGCGGCGGCAGATCGACCGGGCCGCGCGAGAGCCGCCACGCCGCCGCGCCGGCGAGGAGCAGGAGCACCAGCGCCAGCGTGCCGATGGTGCGCAGGATGTGATGCCCCGCCTGGCCCGCCGCGATCCCGGCGCGGCGCGCGTGCCCTTGACGAAACCAGTGCCTCATCGAAGACTGTGCCGGGCATGAAACGCATCGCCGCCTTCGCCGGTCCCGCGCCGGGAGTGCCGCCCGCCGCCGATGCCGGGGCGG
This sequence comes from Acidiphilium sp., assembly GCA_028688765.1. Lineage (GTDB taxonomy): Bacteria > Pseudomonadota > Alphaproteobacteria > Acetobacterales > Acetobacteraceae > Acidiphilium > Acidiphilium acidophilum. Next base: position 3,659 of record JAQTXO010000294.1, read on the forward strand.
CGGCGGTGCTGATCGAGGCCTATGCGGCGCTCGGGGCGCGCGAGGCGCGGTATGTCCGGACCCGGCAGGGGCGCGCGGTGCTGGAGGCGATCGGCGGCAATGCGCCTTATCTCGCGGGGCTTGCCTTGCGCGAGCCGGATATTCTGCCCGGCATCGAAAAACACGGCGCGGGGACGATGCTCGCCGCGATCATGGCGCGGCTGCGTGCGATCCCCCCCACCGCATCGCGCGCGCTGGTTGCGAGCGGGTTGCGCGCGGCCAAGCGGCGGGCGGCGCTGATCATTGCCCTTGCGGATATCGCGGGGGTCTGGCGGATCGAGGCGATCACGCAGGCATTGTCCGACCTTGCGGATGCGAGCATCGGCTGCGCGCTCGGGCATTTGCTGCGCGCGCTGCACGATCGGGGCACGATCGTCCTGCCGCATCCGGCGCGGCCCGGGTTGGGCAGCCATTTCGCGGTGCTCGGCATGGGCAAGCTCGGCGCCCGCGAATTGAACTACTCCAGCGATATCGACCTCGTGCTCCTGTTCGATCCGTCATGTCGGGTTTACCGCCATGAAGCGCAATCCGCCACCACGCCCGGGGACGGGCGCGAGGATATGCAGAGCGTGATGGCGCGGCTGGCGCGCGATTTCGTGCCGCTGCTCGCCGAGCGCGACCATGACGGCATGGTGTTCCGCGTCGATCTGCGGTTGCGGCCCGATCCGGCGGCGACCCCGCCGGTGCTCAGCGTGGCGGCGGCGCTCACCTATTATGAGAGCCACGGGCGGACCTGGGAACGCGCCGCGTTTTCCAAGGCACGGCCGGTGGCGGGGGATCTGGCGTTCGGGGCGGGGTTTCTCGAACAGATCCGCCCGTTCATCTGGCGGCGCAATCTCGATTTCGCGGCGATCGGCGAAATTCACGACATGAAGCGGCGGATCGACCAGCGGCATCGCGACCGGGCGGGGGAAGTGCTGGGGCGGG
>JAQTXO010000295.1 GCA_028688765.1 Acidiphilium sp.
CTGGCCATCGGATCGGTATCGATCACGATCACGCTGGTACGCGCGGCCTCGCGGGCTGCCGCGAGGCAGATTTCCAGGGTTGCGATATCGTTGGCTCGTGCTGCCAATGCGCCGAGTGCCGCAGCGTGGGCGACAAAATCGATCGGGGCTTCGGCAACGTGGTGGGAGTCCATCAGCAGATTATTGAAAGGTGCACCGCCCGTCGCCTGTTGCAGCCGGTTGATGCAGCCGAAGCCCCGGTTATCAAGCACGACGATGATAAGCTTGAGACCCATCGTAATCGACGTCGCTATTTCGGAATTAAGCATCAGATACGACCCGTCGCCGAGCATCACGACGACCGTACGGTCGGGGTGAGCGTGATTGACACCGAGCCCGCCGGCGATCTCGTAGCCCATACAGGAGAAACCGTACTCGACGTGATAGCGGCTACCGCTACCGGCCACTGCGGAGGCACCGCGGGCGCGCCAGAGCTTGTGTAGTTCGCCAGGAAGGCCGCCGGCGGCGCAGACGATGGTGCACTCATCGCCCAAGACTCGATCGACCGCCCCGATCACCTGCGCGTCGGACGGCAGGGAGGTACCGCTTGGTGCGGTGAGGGTCTCGCAGACCGTGGACCATGACTGCCGCACCACCTTCGCGCGATCGGCCCAGGCGGTTGGGGCTCGCCAAGAGCCAAGTGCACGACTAAGTGCTGCGAGACCGCGAGCGGCATCTGCTACCAAGGGAACGCCCCCGTGTTTCTCGGCATCGCGGGCTGTAACGTTCAGATGCAGGATAATGCGGCCATCCTGGGCGAACAAGGCGCGCGAACCGGTCGTGAAATCTTGCAGCCTGGTGCCAATCGCCAGGATCACGTCGGCCTCGCGGGCGAGCGCATTGGCGGCTTCCGCGCCTGTTACACCGATAGCGCCGCAATTCTCCGGTTGATCGAAGGGGAGCGCGCCTTTTCCGGCCTGGGTTTCCGCGACTGGAACGTCATACCGCGCCGCGAAATCCGCCAGGGCGGCGCGGGCTCCGGCATAATGCACACCGCCGCCGGCAATGATCAGCGGCCGCCTGGCCTGGCTGAGGATGCGCGCGGCATTGGCCAGTTCAGCGGCATCGGGTTCGGGGGCGCGTATGCGGCGGCAGCTAGGGTCGAAAAAGGCCTCCGGATAATTGAAAGCCTCGGCCTGGACATCTTGGCAGAGTGCCAGGGTAACCGGGCCGCAGTCGACCGGATCGGTCAGAATGGCAAGCGTGCGCGGCAGGGCATCGAGCAGTTGTTCTGCGCGCACGATGCGGTCAAAATAGCGCGACACTGGCCGAAAACAGTCATTGGCCGAGTTCGTCGCGTCGGCAAATCCCTCAATCTGCTGCAGGACGGGATCGGGCCGCCGCGAGGCGAAAACGTCGCCCGGCAGTAACAGCACCGGCAGGCGGTTTACGTGTGCCAAGGCGGCGGCGGTCACCATGTTCAGCGCACCAGGCCCGATCGATGTGGTACAGGCCATCATGCGTCGCCGGTCGTGCGCTTTCGCGAACGCGACGGCGGCGTGAGTCATTGCCTGCTCATTATGAGATCGAAAAGTCTGTATCTGGCTTCGGTGGTGATAAAGAGCCTCACCCAGGCCAGCGACATTGCCATGACCAAAAATGGCCCAGACGCCGCCAAACAGCGCCACTTCGCGACCGTCGATGATGATTGACTGCGCGGTGAGATAACGCACCAGCGCTTGAGAGGCGGTCAATCGTAAAGTGGCCATGGTGGTTCCCTTTTCGCCCGGCGTGAAGGCTGCCGCGCGTTCGGCAAGATGAAACAACAATTTCCGACTCTGTGCAATACTAGAAAATTCATTCCAAAAAATATTGGGTGCAGATTGACCGGCGGTCAAAAACTGATTCTATCTGAACCATGGACAATACCCACATACCTCCCGTGGATTTCGACGGCCTGCGCGCCGCTATCCTTGCCCGCCATACAGATCTGCCCAAGCGTCTGGCACAAGTCGCGCGCTACGCGCTCGACAACCCGGATCGCATGGCACTCTCGACTGTGGCCGAATTGGCCAAAGCTGCCGGCGTCCAACCTTCAACGCTGGTGAGGTTCGCGCAGGGGTTCGGATACCCGGGTTTCACCGCGCTACAGCAGGTGTTTCGCTGTCGCTTGCGTGATGGGTGGCCAGATTATCGCACGCGGCTCGATCGCGTGCGATCTGAGACCGTCACCGAACCAGGGCGGATCTTTGATCGATGTGTGGAGACCGCGGCGGTTTCGGTCAGCGACTTGCTGCGCAGCGTACGTGCGACCGAGTTCGACGATGCAGCATTGCTGCTGGCCGATGCGGCGCATGTGTTCATCATTGGCCAGCGGCGGGCGTTTCCCGTGGCAGCGTATCTGGCCTATTCGCTGGGCAAACTCGAATTTCGGACAACCCTGCTTGATAATCTGGGTTCGATGGCGGACGTTCAGAGCGGCCAGATCGGTCCAGGGGACGTGTTGCTTGCGATCAGTTTCAGCCCCTATACTCCGTTGACGATCGAGATCGCCGCGCTCGCGCGCGCGCGCGGGGGAGCGGTGATCGCGATCACGGATTCAGCGTTCAGCCCGCTGTCGGATGGCGCGCGGGTGCGCCTCGAAGTCACGGAGGCGGATTTTGGCGCGTTCCGTTCGCTCTCTGCGACCATGGCTCTGGCAATGGCGCTTGCGATCGCAGGCGCGGAGCGTCGTGCTTCAGCATAGCGCAAGATCCATCACATCTTGTCGAAGGCGATTTCAAACATTGACGCACCAAGACGAAGGGCTAATAAGTCGGTGTAACAGTCGAAATCCGCTTTAAGGATCGCCATGGGGGAGCCGCCGACTCAGACTGATTCCGGGGAATCGTCGTCCGACAAGCGAGTATCGCTTGTTGCGGCAGGGGGAACACCGCGTCGGATAATTGATTTTTTCTTGCTGCCCTGGACTGGCGTTTTGATTGCCTTGGTGGTGATTTCAGTCAGCCTGAGCTTGGCGTCGCCTTATTTTCTGAGTTCCAGCAATATCATCGGCACGGTTGCTGTATATTTCTCATGGATCTGCATTGCCGGTTTTGGTGAGGCAATGGTGATGATCGGTGGCGGGCTCGATCTGTCGGTTGGCTCGACAATGGGGTTGGCGGGTATGATTGCAGCACTCGTGTTGTCATCGGGCATGGGACTGGTGCTCGCGATCCTGGCCGGGTTGGCCGCGGGTGCTGCGGTTGGGTTGGCCAACGGCTTGGTGATTACGCGGATTGGGCTCAATCCGTTCATCACGACGCTTGGTTCGCTCAGCATCGTGCGCGGCCTGACATTCGGGGTCGTTCAGGGCATGGCAGTTACACCTCCCGGTCACGGTGCCGGCGCGCTCTTCTCGGCGTTCGGCACCGGCAGCCTGATTGGTATTCCGAATCCGGTCCTGATCATGCTCGGGCTTGGGGTGGTCGTTCATGTGGTGATGACGACCAGGCCGTTTGGTCGCCATGTGTATGGGTTGGGTGGCAATGAGCAGGCTTCGCGGTTGCTGGGGCTCAACGTGAATAACTTGAAACTCAAGCTCTATGTTGCCTCGGGCATGCTCGCAGCGATTGGGGGCATGCTGCTCACCGCCAAGGCTGGCACTGCCCTGCCAGACGCTGCGACGGGCTATGAGTTGAAGGTAATCGCTGCCGTGATCATTGGAGGCACCAGCCTCGCCGGCGGGCGCGGCACGATCCCCGGCGTGCTGATCGGCGCCGCGCTGCTCGGAGTGATCAACGATGGCATCGTACTGCTCGGCATGGCCGGTTACTGGCAGCAACTGATCACCGGTCTGGTGATCGTTGCTGCGGCTTCGATTGATATTCTGCGCCGCCGGCTGGAACGGCTGCAAGTCGCATGAACAACAACCAAGGAGGAAATCAATGACTCGTACGTTTGTCATTCAACCAACCCGCCGGAGCCTGATCAGGAGTGCCGGCGCGGTGGCGATGGCCGGGCTGGCGATGCCGGCGATCGCCCGTGCGGCGAAGCGCTATAGCATTGCCGTGGTGCCGAAATCACTCGATAATCCTGTCTTCTACACCGCACATTACGGCGCTATGCAGCGGGCAAAGGAACTTGGGGACGTCGATCTGATCTGGACCGCTTCGGCAACCTCCGATGCCAGCCAGGAAGCCGAGATCATTCAGAATTTGATCACCCGCCATGTTGATGGCATGGCGATTGATGCCAATGCACCGCAGCCTCTGATTGCACCGATCAATGAAGCTGTCGATAAGGGGATTGTGACCATCACCTGGGATTCTGATGTGCCGGGCAGCAAGCGCGAGGTGTATTACGGCGTTGATAACACCAAGATGGGCGCTCGGATGGGTGAACAGGCGCTCAAATTCATGGGCAAGCCTGCCGGCAAGGTGATTTTGGTTTCAGGCGGGCCAGGAGCGACGAATTTGAACGCTAGGCTTGCCGGCGTGAAGCAGGTGATGGGCAAGCACAAGGGGATCGAGTTCCTCGGCTCGTATTTCGACGATGACGATTTGACCAAGGGGCAGGAACTGATGAACAATCTGCTTACCGCGCATCCGGACGCCGGAGCGATCGTAAATGTTGCTGCGGTG
>JAQTXO010000296.1 GCA_028688765.1 Acidiphilium sp.
TTGAAGGTGATCGAGGGGGCCTGACGGGCGAGGTCGGACTGGGGCGGGGCGAGGTTGAGGGCTCCGGGCGCACGGTTGATGATGGTGGTGGGGTGGCTGCCGAAGGACATGCCGTTCATCACCATGAATTTCCGGGGCGGCGCGGGCGGCGCGTGATGGGGGTGGGCCGGGATGGCGTGTTTCGGCGGGGGCGCGGGGATGATTTCCTTCGGCAGGTGGAAGGGAATGTCGGACGGGGATGTGAGATTGACCTGCGGCTGGGCCTGCGGCTGCGCGGGGGATGGCGGCGGTGGGGGCGGTGGCGGCAGGGTTTCCATGGTGGGCGGGGCCTTCACCGGAGCTTTGGGGGCCGCGTTATGGGCCGCGCTGTGCGGCAGGCCGGTGTTCTGGAACACCACCGCGATGCTGGATTCCGGTGAGGGCGGGGTCAGGCGCTGGCGGTGAACGGCGTAGAGGAGCAGCAGGATGATCGCCGCGTGGACGGCGAGCGAGATCGGCAGCGGGATGAACCAGTCATCCGCTTCGGGGCGGCGGCGCGCGAGGGCACGCGGCGCACCGCCCAGGCCGGGCCCGGTGGCGGGCGCCGGATCAGTAACCCGGATACGCGTAAGAGCCGGGTGGCGCATAGGCGGGCGCGCCATAGCCGTAGGATGGGCCGGAACCGCCGGCATAGCCTTCCATTTTATTGCCGTGGCCGACCATGCATTGCGCGTAGGCGACGGTGTACTGCGCCTGCATGGAATCCGCCGCACCCTGGGCGTTGCCGCCGCCGGCGGCGCTGCCGAGCAGGAGACCCGAGCCGGCACCGATGGCCGCACCTACCCCGGCATTGCCGCCGGCGGCTCCGAGCAGGGCACCGGCTGCGGTTCCGAGCAGCGTGCCGCCGATGGCGGTGTTGGTGGCGGACTGGCTGGCCATGGCCGCCCCGCTGCCGCTGCCGCTGCGCTGGCTCGCGTAATAGCGGCAGTAATTGTCGTCCTGCTGGAACGTGTTGAAACTCACGCCGGGGCCGGGCATGGCGACGACAGTGGGGGCAGCCGGCGGCGCGACGGTGCAGCCGGCGAGACCGGCAACGGCGATGGCGGCGATGGCAAGGGTGGTGATCGGCTTCATGATCGGATGCCTCGGCAAGGTTGATCGATGAACCTCAATTGCAGTTTGGGAGGGAAAACACAACGAGGTGTTACATTCCATTAAATTAATCCTGTCCCCGCTGCGCGATGTTCAGAGCCCTTCGAAGAACTCCTTGACCTTGGCGAAGAATCCCTCGTGCTCGGGGCTGCCGGACGTGCTGCCGCCGGCCTCGCGCTCGAATTCTTCAAGGAGTTCGCGCTGGCGCCTGGTGAGGTTCTGGGGGGTTTCGACCGCGACCTGGATGTACATGTCGCCGCGCTGGGTGCTGCGCAGGACGGAGAACCCCTTTCCGCGCAGGCGGAACTGATCGCCGGTCTGGGTGCCGGTGGGGATTTTGACGCGGGCGCGGCTGCCATCGATGGCGGGGACCTCGATTTCGCCGCCGAGGGCCGCCTGGCTCATGCGCAGGGGAACGCGGCAGAAGACGTTGGCACCGTCGCGCTGGAAGATGGCGTGCGGGCGGATGGCGACGTGGACGTAGAGATCGCCGGGCGGTGCGCCCTTGCCGCCGGCTTCGCCTTCGCCGGAGAGGCGGATGCGGGTGCCGTCTTCCACGCCGGCGGGGATGGCGACCGAGAGGGTGCGCTCGCGCGGGAGGGTACCGGCGCCGGCGCAGACCCGGCACGGGTTGCGGATGGTGCGGCCCGCGCCGCCGCAGGTTGGGCAGGTGCGTTCGACCACGAAAAAGCCCTGCTGGGCGCGGACCCGACCGGCGCCGCCGCAGGTCGGGCAATTGTCGGAACTCGCCTGCTTGTCGGCGGAGCCGGTGCCGTTGCAGGCATCGCAGGCGACGCGGGTGGGGACGCGGACTTCGACCTTGGTGCCCGCGAAGGCCTGGGTGAGGTCGATTTCGACGGCGGCGCGGACATCGGCGCCGGTGCGTTCGGCCCGGCCACCGCCGCGCCGGCCACCCATGGCTTCGCCGAACATCTGCTCGAAAATATCGCCGATACCGCCTTCGAACCCGAAGCCACCGCCGCCGAATCCGCCGGGACCGCCGCCGTTTTCGAAGGCGGCGTGACCGAATTTGTCGTAGGCGGCGCGTTTCTGGTCGTCCTTGAGGACGTCGTAGGCTTCGTTGACGTCCTTGAACCGCTGTTCGGCTGCCTTGTCACCGGGGTTGCGGTCCGGATGATACTGCATCGCCATTTTGCGATAGGCTTTTTTGAGTTCGTCGGCCGAGGCACCGCGCCGCGCGCCGAGCAGTTCGTAATAATCCGTCTTGGCCATGATGGCGGCTCAACCTCGAATTTCGATCGAAAACGACCTGTTACAACAAGAAAGCCCCGGACCATCTCTGGTCCGGAGCGTTAGGCTTCGTCAGCGGCGCTGGGGTTCGCTCAAGCCGATTTCTTCTTGTCGTCCACGTCCTCGAACTCGGCGTCGACTACTTTTTCGCCGGGTTTCGACGACTCGGCACCTTGTGCTTCGGCGCCGGGGCCTGCCTGCCCCGCTTCCGCCTGGGCCTTGTACATCGCCTCGCCGATGCGCATCGCGATCTGGGTCAGCCGGTCGGTCGCTGCCTTGATGGCTTCGAGATCGGAGCCTTCGAGCGCGGTGCGTGCCGCAGCCATTGCGGCTTCGGCCTCGCCCTTGTCCTGATCCGAAACCTTGCCCTCGTTTTCCTTGAGGGTCTTTTCGGTCTGGTGCACCAGGCTGTCGGCCTGGTTGCGGGCATCGACCAGTTCGCGCTTGGCCTTGTCGGTCGCGGCATTGGCTTCCGCATCCTTGACCATTTTCTCGATGTCGGCGTCCGAGAGTCCGCCCGAGGCCTGGATGCGGATCTGCTGCTCCTTGCCGGTGGCCTTGTCCTTGGCCGAGACCGAGACGATGCCGTTCGCGTCGATGTCGAAGGTGACCTCGATCTGCGGCACGCCACGGGGTGCGGCGGGGAGGCCCATCAGGTCGAACTGGCCGAGGATTTTGTTATCCGCCGCCATTTCACGTTCGCCCTGGAAGACCTTGATGGTCACGGCGGTCTGGTTGTCATCCGCGGTCGAGAAGGTCTGGCTCTTCTTGGTCGGGATCGTGGTGTTGCGGTCGATCAGGCGGGTGAAGACGCCACCGAGGGTTTCGATGCCGAGCGAGAGCGGCGTGACATCGAGCAGCAGAACGTCCTTGACGTCGCCCTTGAGCACGGCACCCTGGATGCCGGCGCCGATCGCGACGACTTCGTCCGGGTTGACGTTACGGGCCGGTTCCTTGCCGAAGAAGGCTTTGACCGCCTCGATCACCTTGGGCATGCGGGTCATGCCGCCGACCAGAATGACTTCGTCGATCTCGCCGGCGGTGACGCCTGCGTCCTTCAAGGCCGCGCGGCACGGGCCCATGGTGCGTTCGATCAGATCGTCGACCAGGGATTCCAGTTTCGCCCGGGTGAGCTTCATCACGAGATGCTTCGGCCCGGAGGCGTCGGCGGTGATGAAGGGCAGGTTGATCTCGGTTTCCTTCGAGGAGGACAGCTCGATCTTGGCTTTTTCAGCCGCCTCCTTGAGGCGCTGGAGTGCCAGCTTGTCCTTGCGCAGATCGATGCCCTGTTCGCGCTGGAACTCGGCCGCGAGATAGTCGATCACGCGCTGGTCGAAATCCTCACCGCCGAGGAAGGTATCGCCGTTGGTGGATTTCACCTCGAATACGCCGTCGCCCAGTTCGAGCACCGAGACGTCGAACGTGCCGCCGCCGAGATCGTACACCGCGACGGTGCCGGCCTGCTTTTTATCCATGCCATAGGCAAGGGCTGCCGCGGTCGGCTCGTTGATGATGCGCAGGACTTCGAGACCGGCGATTTTACCGGCGTCCTTGGTTGCCTGACGCTGGGCGTCGTTGAAGTAGGCCGGGACGGTGATGACCGCCTGGGTAACCGCTTCGCCAAGATAGGCTTCGGCGGTTTCCTTCATTTTGGTCAGGATATAGGATGAAATCTGGCTGGGCGCGTAACGCTGGCCCCGTGCCTCGACCCAGGCATCGCCATTGTCGCCGCGCACGATGCCGTAGGGCACCAAGCCCTTGTCCTTCTCGACGGTGGGATCGTCGAACCGGCGACCGATCAGGCGCTTGACGGCGTAGAGTGTGTTGGTCGGGTTGGTAACCGCCTGGCGCTTGGCCGACTGCCCGATCAGGCGCTCGCCATTTTCGGCGAAGGCGACCATTGAGGGCGTGGTGCGCGCGCCTTCAGCGTTTTCGATCACGCGGACATCCTTGCCCTCCATGACCGCAACGCACGAATTGGTGGTTCCGAGGTCGATACCGATGACCTTACTCATAGAAACTTCTCCTTTGCAGCGGATGTGCCGGACCCGAAGCATCGGGCGCATCCCTTGTTTCACGCCCAAGATGTATTGAAGCGACCCTTCGGGCACAAGAGCCGATTTTGTGATTGCCGCGAAATTAACGGCAGGCGATCAAGATTTGGTTAAATTTCAGGCTTCGACATCGAGATGACTGCCATGCGGGGAGGCAGGCGCTTT
>JAQTXO010000297.1 GCA_028688765.1 Acidiphilium sp.
GGCGTCATCTGACGGCATACCCGCGAAGGGCAGATAAGCACCAAGCGTGGTAAGGTCAGTGCCGTATTTGGCAGCCCATAGCGAGGGCGCTTTCAGAATAACCCATTCGTCGATAGAGCCATACGTGTCCAAGGGGTTTTCATCGGCCACGACTTTGACGAATTGTGTCGGACTCATGGGATCGTCTGGCACGTGCAGCCAGCAAAATGCGATGAAATGGTCACGTGGGTTGTATTCACGGGGGATTGCAGTCGGCATAGCGAATCCTTTTATGGTTTCGGCAAGCGAGGTAGCTGTTCCGTTGTCATCGTTCTTTGTCCCCGATCATCCACCATTGAGAGGACGATGGAGGGGCGAACCAGGAACGGCACGCGAAAGCCAAGGCGACTGGCTTCAAAAACACACCAGGGTTTAACGCCGCTCAATGTTGAGATTGAGAGGCGGTGACCGTGGGGTTTTGTTTTGGTTCGGCGGAAGCTCGTTCGGCAGTGTCGGCGGTTTCGTGGCCGAAAATTGGTTTTGGGGGCGAACTCAGCAATGACGCCTCGGATGGATAGGATGAATCATGACGGGAATGGATTGTCCCAACGGTGTTCCCTATCAAGGCGCCTACGAAAGAAGCGAAAATGATAACGGCAATAATTCCGGTGATGGGAAGTAGGTCGCGGGTTTTTTTGGAAATGATGGAAACGCGCTTATTCTTGAGTGAATCCGGGAATGGAAATTCCTGTTCGGACAAGCCGTAATAGAATCGCACGCCTTTCCATAAAATCTGTTTCAGGTGCGGGCTCATGCAAGAAAAACGTAGATAATCGGCTGTGTCGAGCAGGTCATTTATTTTATCACGTTGATCAGGTGGCAGCACCGAGGGGCGCGTTTTGGACCAGTTAAAGAAATCATATTCTAAAAAAGAGGCAGTGGCCTGATCGATTCGGACTTGGACTGTCATTTGAGGGAGTTTTTCGAGATAGTTTTCTATATCGTCGGGAACGGCATCGCCGGGTAGTTCAATCTCGTATTCTTCGTTCATTTGTCAGTCTCCAAGAATGGAATCAAGGTTAGCGGGAGCGTCAGCGCACCGGTGCCCTGCTGGTGTGGAATCGTCGGTCCGAGGCATGAGCGGTGCGGTTTGGGCGAGGGGAACGAGTTCGGCCCCGGCGCAGACGGGGCCGAACTCGTTTGCTGCTTCGAGTGCATCGCGGGTAGCGATGCCCCAAATCGCGTCAGCGGTTTCGTTGAATAGCAGGCGAGCGGCGCGTTTCCGGCGCGCGGCAAGCGTATCGTAGGGGGAGTAATCCTCGCGGCGGTGGGCGTAGATGAAGCGTTCGCGGGCGGCGCGGTTCTGATCGATCGAGACGGTTTCTCCCGGAGGGGCGGTCAACATCCAGTCGGCCGGGTCGAGCAGCGGCCCGGTTGGGCGGTAGAGAATGTGAAACCGCCCTTCCTGCCGGAATTTCAGGCCGAGCCGGGGCATGGTGTCGGTGTGGCCGGCGAGGGCATCGCGCCAGGCGATGGCGTAGTGGCTGGCGACTGCAATGGTGCCGGCTTCGACCAGGCCGAGTGTTTAATCTTGGCGAAGGCGTGCATCGACGGCGAAGCGCCGTCCGATGCTGGCGAGGGACGTTGGTGCGACGGCGGCCTGGGGAAATAGGCAGCAATAAAGCGGCATTTCCGGTTCCTTTCCTAAAAGGGCATATAGACAATGCGGCAAACCGGCAAAACAGTCAATCAATCATCGTCTAAAGACGATTTGACGATTACGGGAAAAAGGGCGTATTTCCGGGATAATCTATGATGGTGAGGGCGTGCCGTCGTGTCGAACATATGGTGACTGTTGCGGAATTTCGGGATTACGAACAGCGGCAATATGAAATGAATGCAATCATATTGAATCCAATATAGGCGGGGCGTCTTGTGTCATATAGGAGGCCAGCCTGTCGGGGAATCGCGGTCGCATGGGGCGGCATCTGTGGTTGACCGAGGGGCATTGGACCCTATGGAGGATGCGTTGCCGAATCGGCCCCCGAGCCGGGGAGAACCCGCTTTAACTGAGCGAATGTTGATCGCCGATGTGGTCAATCGCCGGATGCAGGAATTGCATTTAACGAATCCCGAGTTGGGCCGTCTGACGGGTTTGAACGCCGCTCTCATCTCCAATTTGCGGAATGCGCGGAACAATGCGACGCTTGACACACTCGCTAGAGTAGCACATGCCTTGGAAATCAGGGTCGCCGATCTATTTTTGCGTCGAACTGATTGACCCCCTAGACCATTAGCTATAGACTACGATCCGGAGGTATCCGGATCATGTCGGCGTCGCGCGAGGTAACACAGCGGGTTCATGATAAGCTCCGGCGAGAGCTTGGCCCGCTGGTTTGCGACCTGCTTTCACAGGATGATGTCATCGAGATCATCCTGAACGCCGACGGGCGGCTTTGGGCCGAACGTCTCGGCCAACCGATGGTCGAGGTCGGCACCATGCTACCGGGCCAGGCGGAGAGCCTGATGGCGACGGTGGCCTCAACAATTCCGACGACTCTGACGCGCGACAGCCCAATCCTTGAATGTGAGCTGCCGCTTGATGGATCACGATTTAGTGCGGTGATTCCGCCCGTGGTGGAAGCGCCGTGTTTTTCTATTCGTGTCCCGGCGAAGCGAATTTTCCCGTTGGAAACCTATCGCGACAATGGGATCATATCGGTCCGGCAGATGGATATTCTGACGGCCGCGATCGCTGATCGGAAAAACATTCTTGTCAGTGGTGGCACCGGGTCGGGCAAGACGACATTCGCCAACGCGACCATCGATTATATCGCACGGGTGACGCCGGAGCATCGGCTGGCGATTCTTGAGGACACGCGGGAGTTGCAATGCGCCTCTCAAAACGTCATCGCCATGCGGACCAGCGAGACGGCACCGATGGACCGGCTTTTACGCCACGCGCTGCGCCAGCGACCTGACCGGATCATTGTCGGCGAGGTCCGTGACCGGGCCGCCCTGACCCTGCTCAAGTCCTGGACGACGGGCCACCCCGGCGGGGTGGCGACAGTGCATAGCAATGTCGATGATCCACGGGCGGCGCTCCGTCGCCTGGAATTTCTGGTGGCCGAGGCGTTCACCGGATCGGCGTTCGAGCTGATCGGTGAGGCCATCGATGTCATCGTCACCATTGCCAAGACCAAAGATGGGGCGCGGCGGGGGCAGGGCATAGCAACGGGCGCCGGCTGGAATGGCAATTCTTATGACCTGGAATGGGATCAAGCCGCATGAGCGACGGGCTCGTGCGGATGGACCGCTGGCGGCGAGCTGGCAGGTGGAGCGGCGGCCGCGTGAGCGGCGCCGGTCATGTGGAGAGCGCAAGCGGTGGTCGCTCGTGCGGAACAATGGAGATGAGGATGAGACTTTTTGATCGCGTGCGCCGCGTGTCGGCGCGGGCCGGGCTGTCGGCTGCGGTAATGGCGGCGATGTCGCGTGCCGCATTGGCGGCGAGCGCAGGCGGTGGGGGCAGCAACCTGCCCTTCATGAGCCCGTTGCAGTCGATCGAGAACACGATCACCGGCCCGTTCGCCTATGCAATCACGATGATCGGGCTGGTCATGGCGGGTGCTGGCCTCGTGTTCTTCGGTGAGATGAGCGAGTTCATGCGTCGGCTGCTTTACGTCGTGATGGCGGGCTCGCTGTTGCTCGGCGCATCGCAGATCGTCGCCTTGTTTTCCGGCGCGGTGATCTGATGGCGCTCCGTCGCCTGCCGATCCATCGCGCGCTCTGGCGGCCGCATTTGATCGCGGGCGGCGAACGCGATCTGATGCTGGGTCTCATCGTGTTTTCGGTCGGCCTGCCGGTCACGACGCAGACGATTTTCTCCGTCGTGGTCGGCGTGTCGCTCGGCGTGTTCGGCACGGCGATGCTGCGCTGGCTGGCCAAGATCGATCCTCAATTTCTCAAGGTCTATCGGCGGGCGCGGGCCTATCGCGCCTATTATCCGCCCCGGTCACGTCCGGCGCGCGTCGATGATCGTATCCGGAAGCAACTCTGATGCTGAGTCTCAAGCCCTACCGTGATACTGCGGCCGGCCTGCCCGACATCCTGAATTGGGGATTTGTGGTCGATGACGGCATCGTGGTGAACAAGGATGGTTCGCTGCTGATGGGCTATGAATATAGCCCGCCTGATATGTTCGCGGCATCGCCCGAGGAATATAATGACCTGACCGCAAGGGTGAACCGTGCGCTCTCGCGGTTCGGCGCGGGCTGGGCGGTGTGGATCGATGCGATCCGCGAGCCGGTCGAATCCTATCCGCCGCGTGATGCCAGTCATTTCCCGGACCAGATATCGCGGATGATCGATCGTGAGCGGGAACGGCAGTTCCGCTCGCAAGGCACGTTCTACGATACGCGCCACACGATCGTTTTCCAGTGGAAGCCGGCCTCGAAGATCGGGCGACGTTTGCAGAAATTCATGTATAGCAACGCCGGCGAGGATGAACGCGCGCCGGGCGACCTGGCGCTGATGCAGTTCAAGCGGGCCATGTCGCAATTCGAGGATGCGGCCGGCCAAGTGCTCGGGCTGGCCCGGTTCGGCCGATACGAGATCGATGATG
>JAQTXO010000298.1 GCA_028688765.1 Acidiphilium sp.
GGCCGCGCTGCCGGAGATCGAGGCTCTCGGTGCCACGTTGATCGCGCTCACGCCCGATACCGGCCCGTGGGCGCATGACGCCAAGGCGAATCACGGTGCGGCGTTCGATGTGCTCTCGGATGTCGATTGCGGGGTGGGGCTGGCCGCCGGCGTCGTGTTCCGCCTGCTGCCGCTGTACAAGGCCCGCCTCGTCAGCGTCGGTCTCGAAATCCCCGAGCGGCATGGCAACGACGCATGGTTCCTGCCGATCCCCGCGGTCTTTCTGCTCGATCGGAGCGGCAAGGTCGCCTGGCGCTTCGCCGATGTCGATTTCACCTATCGCGCCCCGCCCGAACGGATCATCGCCGCACTCCGTCAACTCGCCGAGGCCGGTTGATCGCCGATGGAACTCAGCCAGGTCCGGTATTTCGTCACCCTCAGCCGCCTGTTGAATTTCACCCGTGCGGCCGAAGCCTGCAATGTCAGCCAGCCGGCGCTCACCCGGGCGATCCAGCGCCTCGAAGACGAACTGGGTGGCGCGCTGCTCTTTCGCGAACGCAACACGACCCGGCTGACCGATCTGGGCCGGAGCATGCTGCCGCATCTCGATGCGATGCTGATGGCCGCCGACAGTGCGGCATCGCTGGCCGATGCGCGGCGCCGCCAGCCGGTCGCGAGTTTGAAGATCGGGCTGGCACCGGGGATCGGCTGCGGCGCGATCGCTTTCGCGATCGGGGAGGTTGCCGCAATCCTGCCCGATCTCATGATCCGCTTCGAGGAGGCCGCACCGGGCAGCCTGGTGGAGGCGATGCTCGCCGATATGCTCGACTGCGCCCTGCTGCCACAGGATTGCGACCTGCCCGGCCGGTTCAACCATTGGCCGCTCTATGAGGATCGGGCCGTCGCGGTGCTGCCGGTGCACCATGCGCTGGCCGGTCGTGCCAGCCTCACCGGGGACGATCTGCACGGCGAGACGCTGCTGCACGGCGAACGCTGCGGCGGGTTCGCGGCGAAGCTCGATCATCTGCAAACCGCCCGCTACCGGTTTCGCCGCTGCGATGGCGCCACCAGCCACCTGCTCGATCTGGTCGTCGCCGGAATTGGCGTGGCGCTGCTGTCCGAGCGCATCGCCCTGCCCGCACCGGTCACCGCCCGCCCGATCACCGATCCGGTGCTGACCCGCACGGTCCGGCTCGCGGTACTCGCGGGCCGCCCGCAGGAGCCTGCCGTTTCCGGGTTCATCAAGCTGTGCCGGGCGCGGCGCGGACATATCGGTGCGCCACGAACGGCATGACCGGCTTCGCGCCGGGCGCCGCTGGTCAACCGTCGCGGATTGGGCTGTTATCGCGGCATGAACGCCCATGTCGCAACCCTGGTCGCCCGATTGCAGGAGCAGCCATCGCATACCGGATCGCTCGTGCTCACCCTGATGGGCGACGCCATCATGCCGCGTGGCGGCTCGGTCGCGCTCTCGACCATTCTCGATCTCTGCGCCGGGCTCGATATCGGCCCCGGCGTGGTCCGCACCGCCGTCTCACGCCTCGCCGCCGATGGCTGGCTGGTCGCCGAACGCCAGAGCCGTGCCAGTTTCTATGCCATCGGCCCCGACCGCCGGGGCGAATACGTCCGCGCCGCCCGCCATATTTTCGGGCCGGCGCGCCATCCCCAGGTCGACCGCATGACGCTGATCCTGCTCGATCCCGGCGACTCCCGCGAATCGGTGCGCCACCGCCTGACGCGGCTCGGCTTCGTCGCCTGGCAGAACGTGATGATCGCGCCGGAACGCCCGCTGCCGCCCTCGGTCGCCGCCAGCGTCCTCGCGGTCACCGCCCAGGCCAATGCGGCGACCCTGCCGCGCCTTGCCGCCCGGGCCTGGCGGCTCGAATCCCTCGCCGGCCATTACGGTGGCTTCATCGAAACCTTCGGCCCGATCGCCCGCGCCGCACCCGAGCTCGAACCGCGTGACGCCATCCTCACCCGGACCCTGCTGATCCACGATTACCGGCGGATCATGCTGCGCGACCCGCGCCTGCCCACCGCGTTCCTGCCGCCCGGCTGGATCGGCGATGGCGCCCGCCACCTCTGCGCTACTCTTTATGCGGCCCTGCGCCCCGCATCGGAACTCTGGCTCGATCGGGAAGCCATCACCCGCGCCGGGGATCTGCCGCCGCCCGATTCATCGCTCGCTCATCGCTTCGCCGACGTCGCGCTCTGATCCACGCGGCAACGCCCCCGCCAGAAACAGCTCGATCGCCCGCGCAATCCGCCGGTCGAGCGCGGCCTTGCCCGGAGCCTTGCCGATGCCGAGCAGCAACTCGATGTGAATATGGCCGATCGTCATGCCATACAGCATCTGCGCCGCTTCTTCCGGATCGGCGATCGCGAGCCGCCCCTGATCGCGGAGGGCCGAAAAATACCCCTGCAACGCATCCCGGCACGGCTTGGCGCTCTCCCGGTCGAGCAGCCGCGACAGCGTCTTGCCATGGATATATTCCGCCATGATCAGCCGCAGCAGTGCCACCAGCGGCGGACTCAGCACGTGCTGCGCCCAGCCGCGCAACATATCGTGCAGTACATCCGCCATCCGCCGCCCCTCGGTCTCGTCCGAGAACTCGAACGGCTTGCGATGCCGCGCGAGCAGGGCAGTGAACAACTCCTCCTTGGATTCGACGAGCTGATACAAGGTTCGTTTGGAAATCCGCGCTGCCGCCGCAACGTCGTCCATCGTCGCGGCATGGTAGCCCCGCTTGCAGAACACCCGCTCCGCCGCCGCGATCAACGCCTCGCGCCGCGCCGCCTCGCACACCGGCACCCGGTGCGCCCGGCCCGGCGAATGGTCCTCGATAGTTGCGGCGGGCAGTCCCATGAAGTGGTGTCCTGGACGATCTCGCGAACGGCGATTGGTGGAGCCGGTCTTGGCGAACCTTTCACACATCGCAGAGACCCCCCCCGATTTCAAGCGGCTGGCGGGGGCACGGGATGCAGGTAAACGAGGATAGGGGGAAGACTTCTTTTTGTGAACAAAAAGAAGCAAAAAAACTTCGCTCCACCGGGTCTGTGCATGAGAAACGCCCGTGCCCCCCGGCAGAAAGTTTTTTGCTTCTTTTTTACAAAAAAGAAGCGCTTGCTTCGCTTTCTTCCTCGCGCTCCGGCCTTGCGTTCACGACCGCTTGACGGCCCCCCGGAAAACTCGGTAGTTTCCTCCCAGCACTTCAGGAGGCTGAGCCGCGCAGATGCTGGGACCCCGTTTCCGGGCCGAACATAGCCATGCGCGTCACAAGTATCATACGGCATGATCGAAATCCCCCCCCACGTCGCGGCGCGCCATGCGCCTTGCGTCCCGCCTGCTCACCACGATCGGCGGGGCCGCGCTGCTCGCCGGCTGCGCGGTCGGGCCGAATTTTCATCGCCCGCCCGCGCCGGCGGTGAGCGGCTACACCGAGGCACCGCTGCCGGCCCGCACGGTCGAGGCCGCCGGCGGCGCGCAGCATCTCGTGGTCGGGGCGCGGATCGAGGGGGAATGGTGGAACCTGTTTCATTCGCCGCAGCTCGATCGGCTGATTGCGACGGCGCTGACCAACAACCCCAGCCTGCTCGCCGCCCAGAACGCGCTTCTTGCCGCGCGTGACACCACCCGCGCCGAGCAGGGGTCGTTCTTTCCCTCGCTCAGCGGCAGTTTCCAATCGACCCGCGAACGCAGCCCGTTCGGCCTTACCGGCTCCACGGCCGCCAGCACCGGAAGTTCGCCGTTCACCCTGCTGAATACCAGCGTTTCGGTGTCCTACGCGCCGGATATTTTCGGCGGCGTCCGCCGTCAGGTCGAGGATCTTCGCGCCCAGGCCGAGGATCAGCGTTTCGCCCTCGAAGCCACCTACCTGTCGCTCACCGCCAACATCGTGACCGCCGCGGTCACCGATGCCTCGCTAGTCGAACAGATCAAGGCGACCGACCAGATCATCGCCGCCGAGGAAAAGGTGCTGCGGGTGCTGCATGCGCAGGTGGCCCTCGGCGGCATTCCGGCCGCGAACGAACTGACCTAGGAAAGCCAGCTCGCCCAGACCCGCGCGACCCTGCCGCCGCTGCAGAGCCAGCTCGCCCAGGAGCGCAACCAGCTCGCCGCCTATGAAGGCGTGCTGCCGAGCCAGTTCCACCTTGCCAATTTCAACCTCGCCGATCTCGCCTTGCCGCACGCTTTGCCGGTCAGCCTGCCCTCCGAACTGGTGCGCCAGCGCCCGGATATCCGCGAAGCCGCCGCCGTGCTGCACGAGGATACCGCGCTGGTCGGGGTCGCGACCGCCAACATGCTGCCCCAGATCACCTTGAGCGGCAGCGTCGGCCACGAAGCCCTTACCGCCGCCTCGCTGTTCACGCCGCAGACCCTGCTCTGGAGCCTCGCCTCGGGCATCACCCAGCCGCTGTTCCAGGGCGGCACCCTGCTCTACAAACGCCGCGCCGCCCTCGCCACCATGCGCGAGGCCGCCGCAAATTATCAGAACACCGTGGTGCTGGCGTTCCAGAACGTGTCGGACACGCTGCTCGCCCTGAATTACGACGCCTCGACCCTCGCAGCCGACCAGACCTACGAGCATTCGGCGAAACAGGCG
>JAQTXO010000299.1 GCA_028688765.1 Acidiphilium sp.
TGGTCGGCAGTTCCGGCAGGAGGGCGCAGAACGGAGCGACGGCGGCGTGCATGGTCTGCGAGGCGGCGCGGTCGGGGACGCCGAACGGGTCGCTGCCCGCGAGGGTGGCGGCGAGGGCGGATTCGGCGGGGCAGCCTTTCGCGGCGAGACGCGCGTGTGCCCAGCACGCGAGCGATCCGTCACCGGAAAGGGCCGAGAGCGGGGCGGCGATGCCGATGGTCTCGACGCCGAGCAGGGCTTCGACCGGGCCGGGGGGCATGATGCCGGTGAGGCTGCGATGCTGGCGCAGCGCGAGACGGGCTGCCTGCGTCTGGGCGGCGGTTGCGGCCAGGCTGAGGCCTGCGATCGCGCAGCGTGCGGGCAGCGGGGCGCCGGTGATCGGGGTGCCGGGGGCGATGCCGCGGGCGAGCAGGCCGGCTGATGCGATATCGGCATGGGCGGCAAGCAGGCCGGCCAGGGTGGCCGCGACGGCGCGGGCGGCCTCGCTTGCGTAATCGAGATCGAGGCGCGCGAGCAGCAGCGCCAGATCGGCCATGCCGAGCGCGAGACGTTGGGCGTTGGGGTTGGCATGGGTGAGCGCCGTGACTGCGACCTCGACCGCGCGGGTGAATCCCGTGATGTCGAATCCTGCCGTCTCATCGAGAAACATCGGCAGATTGAACACGAAGCCCGGGATTGCTTCCGGCTGGCCGCGCCACAGGCCGGGTGAGGGTGCGGCGCGCCGGCTGATCAGGAGGTTGTGAAGGGCGGGGCCGATCGGCTCGTTGTCCGTCGTGCTCGCGGCGATCGGGTCGATCCAGGCGGCGGCGGCTTCGGCGGCGGTGATCGCGCGGGGCGAGCGGCGCAGGGCGACCAGGCCGGCGGCGGCCTGGTCCGGCCAGACGGCGGGGATGATGACCGGCTCGGCGGGATGATCGGGGTCGGTCCCGATTTCGAGACGACGCAGGCGAACGCCGCGCCATGCCGATGGGACAGGGGGGCGACCGGAGGCTGCGCGATCTTTGAACATAACGTAACTCTAACTTGTTTCGACCGCTGGTTCCAGATCGGATTTGCGTCATGTTGTGGATAAGCGGGGATAGGACCACAAAATATTGTGGATAACTCAGGTTCGTGCTGCGACGCGACATGGATGGACCGATCCCGACCGTTCCTATATAAAGACATTCATGAAGTCTTTCGACCCCAAAATGCCGTCGCTTCGGAACCGGCGGCACGGCAGGAAAGCCCAATCGCCGGGCGTGCATGAGGCGCCGAGCCTCGCATCGCTGGGTGGATGGCGGGCATTGCTGGCGAACCCCGGTCTTGTGCTGAACACGTGGCGGCATGGCGGGGCGGTTGGGCGGGATGGGTTCGGCAATCAGTATTTCGAGGAACGCCATGCCACACGGCCGGATGGCCGGGCGCGGCGGTGGGTGATGTATGCCGGTGGGGCGCGCGAGGCGTCGCTGGTGCCGCCCGAATGGCATGCGTGGCTGCACTTCACCACCAACGCGCCGTTGTCGGAGACGGGCCGGCGCGACTGGCAGCGCCCGCATCAACCGAACCTGACCGGGACACCGGGGGCTTATCGTCCGCGCGGGCATGATTATCTCGGCGGGCAGCGGGCCGGTGTCTCCGCAGACTATGAACCCTGGACGCCGGACGCCTGAGCGGCGCACGTCGTGCCGCAGCCGCGTGTCCCGTCCACAAGAAAGTAGCAGATGCAGCGTCGTCTTTCCGAAGTTATCGCCGGTCTTGCCGTTATCGTGGTTGCCGTTGCGTTTCTCGTATTCGCGTTTTCGCGCACGCATACCACGGCGACGAACGGGTATGTGCTCCATGCCCAGTTCGGCAGCATCGGGCCGTTGAAAGTCGGCTCCCCGGTCAAGATTGCGGGAGTGACCGTGGGACATGTCGAGAAGACCACGCTCAATCAGCAGACCTATGCTGCGATCGTCGATTTCATGATCGATCCGGCGGTGAAGATCCCGAAGGACAGCAGTGCGGCGATCGAAAGCGCCTCGCTGCTGGGCGGGGATTATCTTTCGATCGCGCCAGGTGGCTCCGATACCATGCTCAAGCCGGGCGGGCAGATCGTGGTGACGCAATCGGCCATCAATATCGAATCGCTGCTGGGTAAATTCGTGTTCAGCGCGGCGAATTTCGCAAGCAGCACCGCGAAGGGCGCGGCGGGGAAATCGGGTGGGGCCGCCACCGATCCGGCGGCGGGGGCGGGCGGCAAGACGGCGCTTCCCGGCTTGACCGGTCCCGCGAAATCACCGTGAACGGGCGCATCGCCCTGATCTGCGGCGTGGCGTTGCTGGTCGCGCAGCCGGGTTTGGGCCATGCCCAGAGTCCGGCCTCGGGCGAGGTGGCGCCGATGCCGCTCTCACCCGGCGTGACGTCGGTGCCCGATGCGCCGTTGCCGGCACCGTCGCCTTCGACAGCGGCACCGCTGCCCGCGCCGGATCTGCCGCAATCCTCGCTCACCGTGCCGCCGGGATTGACCGGAAGCGCGCCGTCATCCGACCAGCCGGTCGCGAACCGGCAGGATTCGAGCGGAACGCAATCCAGCCATGCGGGCGCTCCGGCTCAGGTGCCGCCGGTGTGGCTGCGCCGCCCGGTCGCGGTGCTCGATGTGCTCGACAAGGAGGATGGCGCGGTACGGCGGATCAAGGTGCCCGTGGGGTCGAGCGCGACCGAGGGACGTCTGGCCGTCGCTGTCGGGGCGTGCGTGGTTCGTCCGCCGGATATGACGCCGGATGCGGCGATTTTCGTGACCGTGACCGCGCAGAGGGCGGGAGCAACTGTGTCCGATGCCAAAGATCAAGGTGGTCAGGATGTTAGTGCGCCCTTGTTCAGGGGATGGCTGATCCGCTCCGAACCGGGTGCCACAGTGGTCGGGGATGCGGCAGTGACGTTCCGGTTGATTGGGTGCGAGGCGGGATCGCGATGAGTTGCCATCCTGCATCAAAGTGTAAATACCGCTGAAATGACAAGATCTTAATTGACAAAGCCATATCAGAGGCAGATCAGTTTGTTGTAACCAGCGCTTCGTGTTCCCAGTTATGGCTGAACGACGTTAACGAATGGAGGCTTTATGAAATATCGCTCAATACTTTTCGCGGCGACCTGTGGCGCTGCGATCGTTGCGGCAGCGCCGTTGGCGCATGCGCAGATGGCGACCGGTGGCCCGGCGCCCGTGACCGGCCCGTATGTTGATCTGGGCCTCGGCACCAGCATCATGCAGAGCCAGAAGTACGAAGTGGCCCCCCCGAGCTCGGGTCAGAACGGCAGCTTGATCAGCCGCCTCGATTATGCGGGCCAGATCGGTGCCGGTTATGGTTTTGGTAATGGATTTCGTGTCGAACTGGATGGCAACTTCTTCCAGAACAGCGCCCGTAAGGTCGATGACAGCCTGTACGGCGGAACACGCGTTCACGGTAACATCGATACCTCTGGCGCGTTGCTGAACGGCTACTATGATATTCCGACCGGCACCAATTTTGTGCCGTTCGTCGGGGGTGGCGTTGGGTACATGTGGCAGAAGTTCCAGCATGTCGGCCTGCCGGCTCCTGATTCGCAGATCGGCGGAACCTATGGCAGCTTTGCCTTCGATGTCGGTGCCGGTGTTGCCTATAACGTTCCGGAAGTTCCTGGCCTCGCTCTCACCGCGCAGTACCAATACACCGAGTTGACGCATGATCGTAAGTACAATGATTACGGGACTGTCGTGAATGTTGGTCATTCCGGCAACCACGAGCTGCTGATTGGCGCACGTTACGAGCTGTTCCCGCCCGCGCCGCCGCCGCCGCCTGCTCCGGCGCCGACCCCGGTTGCCGCTCCGGCGCCTGCGCCAGCACGGACCTATCTGGTGTTCTTCAACTGGAACAAGGCTGATCTGACGCCGCGTGCCACGCAGATCGTTGCCGAGGCCGCGCAGGCTTCGCAGACCACCCATGTGACCAGCCTGAACGTGAACGGCTACACCGATACGTCGGGCAGCCCGGGCTACAACATGAAACTCTCCTATCGCCGTGCCGACAACGTTGCCGCCCAGCTGGTGACCGACGGCGTGCCGAAGAGCGACATCGTGATCAAGGGCTTCGGCGAGACCCATCTGCTGGTTCCGACCGGCCCGGGTGTGCGCGAGCCGCAGAACCGCCGCGTGGAAATCATTCTTCACTGATTTCGGCGTGTCTTCGGTCTGACGCGGAGCGCAAGCGCCGCGTTGCATGAAGCCTCTGAAAACCCCCGGCTCAGGCCGGGGGTTTTTGTTGCGTCATGGCTTTGTCATAAAAGCCACATTGGATTCGTAATATGTGGCGCAGGCGCAACATGGGTCTGAAATCAAGCCATATCGGCCGCGCCGAGGGCGATCTGCCCTGCACCGGGCCGGTTAGCGATGCTACATAGGCATCATCGTTTGGTTAATCCGGTTCGAATTTCTCAACACGGGTCCGGGCGCACGAGGAGACAACAGATGAAAATCCGCTCAACACTTCTGGTTGCAAGCTTTATTGCAGCCCCTGCGCTGTTGCCCATCGCTGCGAAGGCGCAGCCGGTGACCGGCCCCTATGTGAGCGCCGGGCTCGGCT
>JAQTXO010000300.1:0-3770 GCA_028688765.1 Acidiphilium sp.
ATAATGCGATGCTTCAGGTCGATGGTGAGAAAATGTCGAAATCGCTCGGCAATTTCAGGACCGTGCAGGATGTGTTGGCCATCGCGCCGGGCGAGGCGGAGCGGTTTCTGCTGTTGAAAACCCATTATCGCGGCGTGCTGGATTTCACCGATGCCGCGCTGGCCGACGCGAAGCGCGAATTGGACCGGTTTTATCGCGCTCTGCAGAAACACCCGGACGCCTCGGTCGCAAGTGAAATTCCCCCCGTGGTGCTCGACCGCCTCGCCGATGACCTGAACACGCCCGGCGCCGTTGCGGCCCTGCACGGACTGGCCGATGCCGCCTTGGCTGGCGATAAGGTGGCGGCATCGAAAATGCGGGCAACCGGGATTTTGCTTGGCCTGTTCAATGTCGCACCCGCCGCGTGGTTTCAGACGCGGGCCCGCGCGGACGGCGAGGCCACAGCCGAGGCGATCGACCGATTGATCGCAGAGCGCATCGCCGCAAGGCGCGCCCGCGACTTCGCCCGCGCCGATGCGATCCGCGCCGAACTTGCCGCCCGGAACATCATTCTGGAAGATTCCGCCACCGGCACGACGTGGCGGCGCGCATGACCGCCCGCGACGAAGGAGCCGATCTCCGCCCGATCGATCCCTCGCCGGTCGTCGTGCTGATCCGACCGCAACTTGCCGAGAATATCGGCTCGGTTGCCCGCGCCATGGGCAATGGCGGGTTGTTCCACCTCCGCCTGGTCGCCCCGCGCGACGGCTGGCCGCAGGACCGGGCGATGCGGACCGCCTCCGGGGCCTATCGCATCCTCGAAGCCGCCACCGTGCATGAGAGCGTGGCCGATGCCGTGGCCGACCTCCATCGTGTGTTCGCGACCTGCCCACGGCCACGCCACATCGTCAAACCCCTGCTCACCGCGCGCGGTGCCGCCGCCGAGCTTCGCGAGATCGGCAATCGCGGTCTGCGCATGGTCTGCTGTTCGGCCCCGAACGCGCCGGGCTCGACAATGACGATATCGCCCATGCCGACAGCCTGATCCGCTACCCGCTCAACCCGGATTTCATGTCCCTCAACCTCGCCCAGGCGGTGATGGTGATGGCGCATGAATGGTGGATGGCGTGCGATGAAACCCCGGCGCGCGACATGATCACCCACAAGACCCATGTCGCGACCAAGGGCGAACTGGAAAACTTCCTCACCCACCTGATCGCCGAATGCGATGCGTCGGGCTTTCTGCGCAATGCGCCGAAGCGCCCCGGCATGGTGCGCAACCTGCGGCATTTTTTCCAGCGTGGCGAAGTCACCGAACAGGAGTTGCGCACCCTGCACGGGGTGATCACCGAACTCGCCCATAGCCGCCACCAGCCTTCGCCGGAGCCCGAACATGGCGAGTGACCCCAGCCCAGCCGAGCGGCGCGATCACTGGAACGCCGCCTATACCCGCAATCCGCCCGACCGGGTCAGCTGGTTCGAAGCCGAGCCCACAACGTCGCTCGACCTCGTCGAGACCTGCGCTCTCGCGCCCGACTCCCCGATCATCGACATCGGCGGCGGGGCCTCGCGACTGAGTGGAGCTTTGTACGCGCGGGGCTATCGCGATCTTTCGATCCTCGATATCGCGCGGACCGCGCTCGATGAGGCCGCGCGCTCCCTGCCGGCAACGGTCACGATGATCGAGGCCGACATCACCGCGTGGCAGCCGCAGAAGCACTATGCGCTCTGGCACGATCGGGCCGTGTTCCATTTCCTGACCGATCCGCAGGACCGTGCTTCCTACCTCGCCACGCTGCGCCGCGCGGTGATGCCCCACGGACATGTGATCCTCGCGACCTTCGCGCCCGACGGGCCGGAGCGTTGCAGCGGCTTGCCGGTGGTGCGTTACGACGCCGATCGTATGGCTGAATTGCTGGCGCCGGACTTCACCCTGATCGCCCGACGCGCCCATACCCACAACACGCCCGGTGGCGCGGCGCAGCGTTTCATCTATGCTCATCTGCAACGAACCGGACCGGGCTGAACGATACTTTCAACGGGGACACACGATGCCAAGAATCGATCACGACAGTCTCGGGCCGATCGAAGTGCCGGACGACGTCTACTGGGGCGCTTCCACCGCCCGCGCCTTGCGCAATTTCCCGATCTCGGAACTCACCATCGGCCAGCATCACCATCTGCTCGTCGCGTTCGCGATGGTGAAAACCGCCGCTGCCCGTGCCAATGCGCGTCTCGGCAAGCTCGATCCCGCGATTGCGGAGGCGATCGACAAGGCGGGGCGTGAAATCATCGAGGGCAAATGGCACGACCAGTTTCCGGTGGATGTCATTCAGGGCGGGGCAGGGACCTCGACCAACATGAACATGAACGAGGTGCTGGCCAATCGCGCCTCGGAACTGCTCGGCGGGGCGCGCGGCGATTTCCGGGTCCACCCGAACGATCACGTCAACATGTCGCAATCGACCAACGACGCCTATCCCACCGCCGTCCGCCTTGCCGTGCTGCTCGGCAAGGATGCGCTGAGTGCCCGGCTCGATCAGCTCGCGACCTCGTTCGAGCGCAAATCGGGCGAATTCGCCGATGTGATCAAGCTGGGCCGCACCGAGATGCAGGATGCGGTGCCGATGACGCTGGGCCAGGAATTCGGCGCGTTCGCCTCCACCATCCGCGAAGACATCCAGCGGCTCGACGAGGCGGCCAGGCTGCTCACCGAGATCAATCTCGGCGGCACGGCGATCGGCACCCGGATCAACGCCGATCCTGCCTATGGGCCGTTCGCGATCGATTCGCTCGCGCATCTCAGTGGTATCCCCTTGGTGCAGTCGGCCAATCTGCTCGAAGCCAGCTGGGACATGGGCGGGTTCATCATGTTTTCCGCCGTGCTCAAGCGCATCGCCACCAAGCTCTCGAAAATCGCCAACGATCTGCGCCTGCTCTCCTCGGGTCCGCGCGGCGGGTTCGGCGAGATCAGCCTGCCTGCGCTGCAACCGGGGTCCTCGATCATGCCCGGTAAGGTCAATCCGGTTATTCCGGAAATGATCACGATCGTCTGCTATCAGGTGATCGGCCATGACGTCGCGATCACTCTCGCGGCCGAGGCCGGGCAGCTTCAGCTCAACGCTTTCGAGCCGCTGATCGCCCATAACACGCTCGACTCGATGAAAATGATCCGCAACGCGGTGGAGGTTTTCGCGACCCTCTGCGTCGATGGCATTCAGGCCAATCCGGCGAACTGTCTCAAACATCTCGAAGCCAGCACCGCGACCGTGACCGCTCTGGTCCCTTATATCGGCTATGAGCGCGCCTCCGCCCTCGCGAAAATCGCGCTTGCCACCGGGCGGACCGTGCGCGAACTCGCCGCCGAGGCGCTGCCGGGGGCCGATCTCGACCGGATTCTCGATGCCCGCAATCTGGTCGGCGAGGTCATGCGCGCCCAGAGCGCGCTGACGTGAAACCTCTTGCCATCATCTGCAAATTCTACAACGAGGCGGGGTATCTGCCGATCTGGCTGGCACATTACCGCCGTCAGGTCGGGCTCGAAAACTGCTACCTGCTCGATCACGGCAGCGACGATGGCTCGCAGGGCGCAACCGGCGGGGCCAATGTGGTCCGCCTGCTGCGCTCGCCGCAGGACGACAACCACCATCTCGATCTCATCCGCCGGTTCGCGCGCAGCCTGCTCGGGCGGTACCGCTATGTCCTGCATGTCGATATCGACGAGCTGGTGGTCGCCGATCCGGCGCATTACCCCGATCTCGCCCATTATGCCGCCGCGTGTCGGCACGATG
>JAQTXO010000300.1:3780-4549 GCA_028688765.1 Acidiphilium sp.
CACGATGTCGTTTCGATGATCGGGCTCGAACTCCAGCATGTCGAGGCGGAACCGGCGCTCGATCCGCATCGCCCGGTTCTGGCGCAACGGCGCTACGTGTGGTTCGATAGCGCCATGTGCAAACCCGCTCTGACCAACCGCAGGCTCGACTGGTCGCCCGGATTTCATTGCATGCCGGATGCGGCGCCGTTCGATGACCTCTATTTGTTCCATCTGCGCTACGCCGATCGCGATATCGGGCTTGGGCGGCTGCAGCGGTCCCGGGCGCAACCGTGGTCGCACCCCGATCAGGCGCGCCATCAGCGGATGGGCGATGCCGATTGGCTTGGCCTCCTCGCGGGTTTCGGGGGCGCATCGCGGATCGGCGAAACCCGTGCCGAGCGGCATGATCCGGTGGTTGCGGCGCATCTTGAACGGGTGACGGCGAGCCGGGCCGGTCGCGAGTCGCAGGATTACCGGATCGACCTCGGCATTCACAGCGCGGAGCTCTGGCGGGTGCCCGAGCGTTTCGCGGCCCTCTTCTGATCGATGGCCGATAGCGAGGACGATTCCGGCGCCCCGGCACGCCTGCCGCTCTACCAGCAGGTCAAGAACGACCTCGTCCGCCGCATCGCCGCCGGGGTCTGGGGTGCGGAAGGACGGTTGCCGTCGGAGCACGAACTCACCGCTGCATTCGGGGTTTCGCGCATGACCGTGCATCGCGCCCTGCGCGAGCTGTCGGCGGAGGGGATCGGCTCGCGGATCCAGGGGGTCGGGACCTTCGCCTGCG
>JAQTXO010000301.1 GCA_028688765.1 Acidiphilium sp.
AGGCAAGCTTGAACATCCGTTTCAACAACGAGCACAGCGGCGAGACCCTCACCGCCTGGATACGCGAAACGTTATCCCGCTTCGCCCCCCGCTGCACCTGCGACATCCGCGTTTCAGGCGAACCCTGCCTGACCTAACCGGGGCCCTTGACCACCCTGCTCACCCAGGCCGTCGAACGGATCACCGGCATCACCCCGGCGCTCGATACCGGCGGCGGCACGTCGGATGCCCGTTTCAGCGCCAGGTATTGCCCGGTCGCCGAATTCGGGCTGGTCGGACGCAGCATGCATCGCACCGACGAATCGGTACCCATCGCCGATCTGCGCGCACTGACCGAAATCTATGGCGCCATTCTCGACAGGGTCTTCACGTGAGCGGCAATCGCAGGCGGATCAAACTACCCGAAGGCAATGCCCTGCGCGGCATGTTCCGCCTGATCAAGGGCGATGCCGGCGGCCTGCGCGACTTCGGCAATTCCCCGGCCACATTTTCCGCCTCGCTGGCCCCGCTGATCGCCTTCCCTTTGGTCGGCGCCGTGTGGTTCGCCCTCTCCGGCCACTGGATGCTCGCGCTGGCGATGGTGCTCTCCCGGGTCACCGCGGTTCTGCTGCAACCCGTGGTCACCGAATTCGTGGCCACGAAGGCAGGCCGCAGCCAGACCTGGCTGATGACCAGCACCGCCCTGAACTGGTCGATCTGGCTGCTGCCCCTGCTTATCTTCCTCGCGGCCCTGATCGCCAATGGTCTGGTCACGGTCGGCATGGGTCAGTCCGAGGCCATTTCGATCGGCGCGCTCTCGATCTTCGCCTATCTGTTCTGGATTCAGGGCTTCATCCTGCGCACGGGTCTGCAACTGCGCTGGTACACGGCCCTCGCCGTCGTTCTGGCCCTGAATTTCGTGATCCTCGCCATCCTCTATCTTCCCTTCGCCGTGCACCCCGATCTGCTGCCCCTCACTCTTCATCCCCCCGCAAAATGAGAGCGCGCGCGTAAACCTGCTTGCGCGGCAGGTCCAGAGCGCGGGAGACCGCCGCCACAGCATCCTTGATGCTCGATTCGGCCAGCGCCTCTTCAAGCGCCGCATCCAATTGATCCGCCGAAGCAACGTGAACCGGTGCCGGCGCGATTACCAGCGTGATCTCGCCGCGTGGAGCCACCGCCCGGAATGTCTCCGCCAGCTCGCTCAACCCGCCGCGCCTGACCTCCTCGAACCGCTTGGTCAATTCCCGCCCCACCGAAGCCGCCCGGTCGCCCAGCACCGCAGCGCAATCCTCCAGCGAGGCAACCAGCCGATGCGGCGCCTCGTAAAACACCAGCGTGGCATTCAAGCCCGCCCGCTCCGCCGCAACGATCCGCTCCAGAACCCCGCGCCGCGCCACCGTCCGCGGCGGCAGGAACCCCATGAACAAAAACGGATGCGGCGGCAGGCCCGACAAGGCCAGCGCCATCATCGCCGCATTGGGTCCCGGCACCGCACTCACCACCAGCCCCGCCGCAATCGCCGCCCGCACCAGCCGATACCCGGGATCGGCGATCAACGGTGCCCCGGCATCGCTCACCAGCGCATATCGCTGCCCCCGCAGCATCGCCTCGACTAGCGGATCGGTCCGCCCCGCCTCATTATGATCATGCAGCGGCTGCACCCGCGTCCCGATGCCGTTGAGCGAGAGTAATGTAGCTGTAACGCGCGTGTCCTCGCACAATATGATATCGGCATCGCGCAATGCGGCCACCGCGCGCGGCGAAAGATCACCCAGGTTGCCGATCGGGGTGGAAACCAGCACAAGAGCGGGCCGCCGGTCCGTTTCGGGCGCAGTCGATTGAACGGGAGCTTCTGATGTCACGACACCTATTAACGCCGCTGCGGCTTGCTCTGGCAACCGCCGCCGCCACATCCCTGCTCCTGAGCGGCTGTACCGAGCCGGCACCGGGCCTGCCCGGCCTGCCCATGAGCGGCGCAACCGCTGAGCCGCCCTCCGCCATCCCCGATACCGGTCGGGCCTCAGGCCCGGTCGCCCTGCTCGTCCCGCTCTCCGGTCCCTTCGCCCCGATCGGCCAATCGATCAAACAGGCCGTGCAACTCGCCTTCAGCGCGCCGGGTGCCCCACCGCTCGACATTCGCGATACCGGCGGCACGCCGCAGGGCGCCGCCGCCGCCGCATCCGCCGCCATCGCCGCCGGCGATGGCCTGATCCTCGGCCCGCTGACCAAAAGCGATACCCAGGCCGTCGCCTCGGTCGCCCACGCCGCGAACGTCAACGTCATCGCCTTCACCAATGATGAAACCGTCGCCGCCCCCGGCGTCTGGCCGCTCGGCATCACCCCCGGCCAGCAGGTCAGCCGCGTGGTCTCCTACGCCGCCGATCATGGCCGCACCCGCACCGCCGCAATCCTGCCCGATAACGCGTTCGGCCGCCTGATGGGCGCCTCGCTGGAAGCCAAGGCGCAAAGCCTCGGCGAACCCTCCCCCAACATCGGCTATTTCGATAACTCGTTCCAGAGCCTCACCCACACCGTCCGCAGCATCTCCGCGTTCGACAGCCGGGGCGCCAGCATCGAAGCCCAGATCCGCGCCGCCCGCGATCAGGACGATCAGGCCGGCCGGATCAGGGCGGCCAAACTCGAACGCGAGCCGATCCCGCCGCCGCCCTTCGATGCGCTGCTGGTCGGCGCCACCGGGGAACAGCTCGCCGAAGTCGGCACCCTCCTGCCTTATTACGAGGCGGGCCCGCCGCAGATCCAGCTGCTCGGCCCGTCCCTCTGGGCCCACGATGCGACGGCGATGGCAACCCATGACAGTTTGCGCGGTGCCGTCTACGCCGCGCCCGATCCCTCGCTCGGCCTCGCCTTCGACCAGAAATTCCAATCCACTTACGGCAGCGCGCCCCCCGGCATCGACAAGATCGGTTTCGATGCCGGTGCCATCGCCGTCCTCGCCGCCCGCGAGGGCGGCTACACCATGCAGGTCCTCACCAACCCGTCCGGCTTCACCGGAACCGATGGGGTCTTCCGCCTCGATCCGGACGGGCACGTCCAACGCGGCCTCGCGGTATTCAAGGTCGAGCCCGGCGGCCCGCAGATCGTCTCGCCCGCACCGGCCACGCTGCCCCCGCCGACCAATCAGGAGGAGCCCGCCGCCCCGCCCACCAGCTGATCCCCGGCATCGCCATGACGCGCCGACACCTCAGCAAGCTCGCATGGTCGATCGGCCCGCCCGGCCTCGTGCTGCTCGGCCTGATCGCCAGCGGCGCGATCGGTCGGCGCGACGGTTTCGCCTGCCTGCTGATCTGGATCGTCTGGCTGGCGGGACGCGCCGTGTTCATCG
Source organism: Acidiphilium sp. (assembly GCA_028688765.1). Lineage (GTDB taxonomy): Bacteria > Pseudomonadota > Alphaproteobacteria > Acetobacterales > Acetobacteraceae > Acidiphilium > Acidiphilium acidophilum. Next base: position 3,326 of record JAQTXO010000301.1, read on the forward strand.
CGCGGCAGGAGCCCACAACACCAGCAACCCAGTCCGTCACCGCCACCATGCAGGTCTCGGACCCGGCCTATGAACAGCCTCACTCCAGCCAGATCCTGCTCGAACGCCTGCCCGACGCCCTGTTCCGCTACACCGGTCCGGTCGGCGCGCGCCGCATCGCGTGGCGCAACCCGGCAGCCCAGGCGGCCTATGGCGGCGAAGAATCCGCATTGCTGCGCCACCCGGTCCTGCGCAACGCTCTGGCCGCCGCCGAAACCAGCGACGGGCCGATCCGCACGACACTCAGCCTCGCCGCCCCGATGCCGCGCGACGTCGATGTCACCATCATCCCGACCGCGCCCGGCGACGCGGGTCCGGTCTACCTCCTGCTGACCGACCGCACCCGCGAGCGGGGTCTCGAACAGATGCGCGCCGATTTCGTGGCCAATGCCAGTCACGAACTCCGCACCCCGCTCACCAGCCTGATCGGCTTCATCGAAACCCTGCGCGGCCCCGCCCTGGGCGACGCCGAAGCCCTGCCGCGATTCCTGAAAATCATGGCCGAGCAGGCCGAACGCATGCAACGCATCATCGCGGATCTGCTCAGCCTGTCCCGCATCGAAATGACCGAGCATCAACCCCCGGTCGATCTGGTCGAAATCGGTGCCGTTCTGCGTCAGGTCGCCGCCTTCATGGAGCCGATCCTGCGCAACGGGCGCACCACCCTCGCCCTCGACATCCCCGAACCGCTGCCCCCGGTGCGCGGCGATGCCGGGCAACTCACCCAGGTCTTCGGCAACCTGATCGACAACGCGGTGAAATACGGCGCCCTCAAGCAAAGCGACGGCGGCGGCACGATCCGCGCCACCATCGCGACCACCCCGAGCGCCGGCCACCCCGCCCCCGGTCTGCTGATCAGCATTGCCGATGACGGTCCGGGCATCGCGCGCGAGCATCTGCCGCGTCTGACCGAACGCTTCTACCGCGCCGACAAAGGACGCTCCCGCGCCATCGGCGGCACCGGCCTCGGGCTTGCCATCGTCAAGCATGTCGTCTCGCGCCATCGCGGCCGGCTGCTCATCGAAAGCACCGAACGGGTCGGCACCACCTTCCACGTCTGGCTGCCCCAAGGCCAGGAGCCGCCCCCGCGCAGTTGAGCGGGGTGCATTCGCCCCGCCGCTGGGTTATGTCACATCACCACCACACGAAACCCCCAAGGACTCCAGCCCCGCCAATGACA
>JAQTXO010000302.1 GCA_028688765.1 Acidiphilium sp.
ATATCGCCGCCGGCACAGAAACCGCGCTCGCCCTCCCCATCGATCAGGACGCCGATGATCGCGGGATCGGAGGCGAATGTGGCGAGCGCATCGTCGATCGCGCAGCACATCGGATAGCTCAGGGCGTTCAGGGCGCGGGGACGATTGAGGGTGATGTGGCCCCAACTGCCGACCGGGCGGATCAGGACGTCGTTGGTGCTCACCTCTCGCGCCCGATCAAACTGCGCGCGACGATCATGCGCATGATTTCGTTGGTACCTTCGAGGATCTGGTGCACCCGGAGGTCCCGGACGATCTTTTCGATGCCGTAATCGGCCAGATAGCCGTAGCCGCCATGGAGTTGCAGGGCCTGGTTGGCGACGTCGAACCCGGTATCGGTGGCGATGCGCTTCGCCATCGCGCAGAGGCGCGTCGCGTCGGGGGCGCTGCGATCAAGGGCGGCGGCGGCGTACCACAACATCACCCGCGCCGATTCGAGCGTGGTCGCCATGTCGGCGAGGCGGAATTGCAGCGCCTGGAAGGCATCGAGTGGTTTACCGAAGGCGGTGCGCTGCTTCGTGTAGGCGAGCGTGGCCTCAAGTGCTTTCTGCGCGCCGCCGAGGGAGCAGGCACCGATGTTGAGCCGCCCGCCATCGAGGCCGCTCATCGCGATCCGGAACCCCTCGCCTTCGGCACCGAGCCGATGGCTTGCCGGTATGCGGACGCCGTCGAACACCACCTGACGGGTAGGTTGTGCGTTCCACCCCATTTTGCGCTCGTTCGGGCCGAACGACAGTCCGGCCACATCGCGCTCCACCACGAAACAGGAGACGCCGCCCGGCCCTGTCCCGCCGGTACGCGCCATCACCAGATAGAGATCGGTGGCACCGGCACCGGAGATGAACTGCTTGGTGCCGTCGAGCACGTATTCGTCGCCATCGCGGCGGGCGCGGCAGGTGAGCGCGGCGGCATCCGACCCGCAGCCCGGTTCGGTCAGGCAATAGCTCGCCAGCGTGGTCATGCTCACGAGATCGGGGAGAAAGCGCGTGCGCTGCCGGTCGTTGCCATAGCGGTCGATCATCCAGGCGACCATGTTATGGATCGAGATATAGGCGGCGATCGCCGGACATCCGGTGGCGAGCGCCTCGAAAATCAGCGCGGCATCGAGCCGGCTCAGCCCGCTGCCGCCGCTGGAGTCGCGAACATAAATGCCCCCCATGCCGAGCGGTGCGGTGGCGCGGATGACATCGAGCGGGAAGTGACGGCGTTCGTCCCAATCGAGCGCATGGGGGGCGATGGACCGATCGGCGAAGTCGCGCGCCATTTCCGCGATGGCCCGCTGCGCCTCGGACAATTGGAAAGGGTGCATCGGGTCGGTCGCGGTCACGGCGTCCATCATGGCGTCCTCAGCCTTGCGGCATTCCGTGGGGGACGATGGTTTTGACGATGGTGGCATCGAGCGCCTCGAACCCTGCGTAGTCGATGGTCTCGTAAAGCTCGGCGCGGGTCTGCATCGCCTCGACGCAGTTCTGCGCCCCGTCATCCTCGCGGATGGCATCGTAAAGACGGGCGACTGCCTTGGCCGCGACCCGCAGCGAGGTGACCGGCCACATCACCATGCGAAATCCCATCGCCTCGAATTCCGTGGCGGTGAAGAACGGGGTGTTGCCGAATTCGGTCATGTTGGCGAGGAGCGGCACGCCCGGCATCCGCTGCGCGAACTCCCGGAACATCTCGGCGTTGTGCAGGGCTTCGGGGAAGATCGCATCGGCACCGGCTTCGACATAGAGTTTCGCGCGCGCGATGGCGCCATCGATCCCCTCGCTCGCCGCCGCATCGGTACGGGCGATGATGTACAGATGCCGGCGGGCATGGGCGGCAGCGGCGACCTTGGCGGCCATGTCGTGCGGGCTCGCCAGTTTTTTATCGTTCAGATGGCCGCATTTTTTGGGCAGCACCTGATCTTCGATATGCACCGCCCCTGCTCCGGCATCCTCGAAACTGCGCACCATGTGCATCACGTTCAGCGCCTCGCCGTACCCGGTATCGCCATCGACCAGGACCGGAAGGCCCGAGGCGCGCGCGGCCTGCCGGATGAAGAAGCAAACTTCATCGACCGTGATGATGCCAAGGTCGGGCAGCCCCATCGACGCCGTCATCGCCGCGCCGGACAGGTAGCAGGCTTCGAACCCCGCACGCATCGCCTGCCGCGCGGCAAGGCCGTTATGCGCACCGGGAATCCGCAGGATGCCGGGGCGGTTCACGAGGGCGCGAAACCGCTCACCGGCCGGCAGGATCGCCATATCGTCGCCGCGCAGATAGGTCATGGTTTCATCCTTCAGGCGCGCCGCTCGATCGGCACGAATTGCAGATCCTCCGGGCCGATATAGTTGGCCGAGGGGCGGATGATCTTGTTGTCGATGCGTTGCTCGATCACATGCGCCCCCCAGCCGGAGGTGCGGGAGATCACGAACAGGGGCGTGAACAGCGCGGTCGGCACGCCCATCATGTGGTAGGAGACCGCGCTGAACCAGTCGAGATTGGGGAACATGCGTTTGGCGTCGTGCATCACGGTCTCGATCCGTTCGGCGATCGAAAACATCCGGGGCGATCCGGCCTGATCGGACAGCGCCTTCGCGACCCGCTTGATCACGACGTTGCGCGGGTCAGACACGGTATAGACCGGGTGCCCGAACCCGATGATGACCTCGCGCGCCTCGATCCGGCGGCGGATATCCGCTTCCGCCTCATCCGGCGTCGCATAGCGCTTCTGCACCTCGAACGCCGCTTCGTTGGCGCCGCCGTGCTTGGGGCCGCGTAGAGCGGCGATACCGGCGGTGATCGCGGAATACATGTCCGATCCGGTGCCGGCAACGACCCGGGCCGCGAAGGTCGAGGCGTTGAACTCGTGTTCGGCATACAGGATCAGCGAGGTATGCATCGCGCGCACCCAGTCATCGCTCGGGGCATGGCCGTGCAGCAGATGCAGAAAATGGCCGCCGATCGTCGTATCGTCGGTCTCGACGTCGATCCGTTTGCCGTTGGTTGCGTAGTGATACCAGTAGAGCAGCATGGAGCCGAGCGAGGCCATCAACCGGTCGGTGATGTCTCGCGCGCCGGCGATGCCGTGATCGTGCCCTTCCGGCAGCACGCAGCCGAGGGCGGACACCGCGCTGCGCATCACATCCATCGGGTGCGCCGCCGCCGGCAGGGCTTCGAGCACACGCTTGACCGCGCCCGGAATGCCGCGCAGCCGGATGAGCTTTTGCTGGTAGGCCGCAAGCTCGACCTGATTGGGCAGCGTGCCGTGCACCAGCAGATGGGCGATCTCCTCGAAACTGCAGTGCTCGGCAACGTCGAGAATATCATAGCCACGATAATGCAGATCGTTGCCGGTGCGCCCGACGCTGCACAACGCGGTGTTGCCGGCGGTCACCCCGGACAGGGCGACCGATTTTTTCGGCTTCGGCAGAACGACCTCGTTCATCGCAACCTCCTTTGTCCGTCCTCAGAAGATGCCCGGCTTGCCCAAGAGCAGGGCGCCGCCCGGCAGCGCCACGTTCAACCGGTCGAGTTCCCCGGCCGGCAGCTTCGCCAGATCCTGAACCGAATCGAGGAACCGGGCGGATTCCCGGGCCGAGACGATGCCGGCGGTGAGCGTTTCAAACTTGGCGATGTACTCGGCCCGCCCGAACGGGCGGGCGCCGAGCGAGTGCGCATTGGCAACCGCAAGTTCGTCGATCAGGGTCGAGCCATCCTTGAACTGGATTTCGATCCGTCCGCCGAAGGCCTTTTCATTGGCATCGGCGGTGTGATAGCGCCGCGTCCATTCCGGGTCTTCGCGCGTCTCGATCTTGTGCCAGAGCGTGACGGTATCCGCCCGCTGCGCGCGCTGCGGCGCGTAGCTGTCGACATGATTCCAGACCCCGTCCTGCAGCGCGACGGCGACGATATACATGATCGAATGATCGAGGGTTTCGCGCGAGGCCTTCGGGTCCATCTTCTGCGGATCGTTCGCCCCGGTACCGATCACGTAATGGGTGTGGTGCGAGGTATGGATGATGATTTTCCTGATCGCATTGAAATCCCCGATGCTCTCGCGCATCCGGAATGCGAGGTCGATCAGGGCCTGACTCTGGTATTCCGCCGAATGTTCCTTGGTGTAGCTGTCCATGATCGCGCGTTTGGCTTCGCCCTTTTCGGGCAGCGCCACCTGATAGGAGGCATCCTTGCCGCCGAGCATCCACGCGATCACGCTGTCCTCACCTTCATAGATCGGGCTCGGTGCCCCCTCGCCGCGCATCGCGCGGTCGACAGCCTCGATCGCGAGCTTGCCGGCATGGGCGGGGGCGAACGCCTTCCATGAGCTGATTTCGCCCTTGCGTGATTGACGCGTGGTGAAACTGACATGCACCGCCTGCTGCACGGCCTGAAAGATCACCTCCTGCTTCAGGCCGAGCAATGCGCCGATGCCGGCGGCCTGAGCCGGTGCAAGATGGGCGATATGGTCCTTTTTCCACTCGTGCAGGCAGATCGCGCGAACCAGATCGATCTGGATTTCAT
>JAQTXO010000303.1 GCA_028688765.1 Acidiphilium sp.
CGGACCTGCCGCTCGCCACCCTCCGCCGCATGATCGAGGCCCGTTTCGCGAGCGACGGCCCCGGCCTTGCCATCACCCTGATCTCCTTTGCCTTTCCCGCCGGCCTGCCGCGCGAGGCCGACCTCGTGTTCGACGCCCGATTCCTGCGCAACCCGCATTACATACCCGACCTGCGTCCACAGACCGGCCTCGACGAGCCGGTTCGTGCCTATATCCGATCAGACCCGGATTACGCCGAATTCTGCGACCGCCTGGGCGGTCTCGTCGCCTTCATGCTGCCGCGCTTCGTGCGGGAAGGCAAAAAATACGCGACGATCGCAATCGGCTGCACCGGCGGGCGTCATCGCTCGGTCACGCTGATCGAGCACCTCGCCCGCCTGCTCCAGTCGCAGAACTGGACGGTCAGGATCGAACATCGCGAACTCGACGGGATCGCGTCGGAACGTCAGACCACTCAACAACCACCGCAGCCGGACGGCCGCCCGGCGGCGCTACCCGAAAATCCGGGTGGAAATCGGAGAATCCTCATGAGCGGAGCGTCGAAATGATCGGGCTCGTCCTGGTTAGCCACGGTAATCTCGGAGTCGCCCTGCGCGAGGCGATGGAGCATGTCGTCGGTCCGCAGCGCAACGTCGCGACCGTCTCGGTCGAGGCCGATGCCGACATCGAAACCCAGCGACGCGAAATCGCCGAGCGGGTCGCCGAGGTCGATACCGGCGACGGCGTGGTGGTCCTGACCGACATGTTCGGCGGCACGCCCTGCAATCTGTCGATGTCGATGCTCAACCGCTCGAACGTCGAGGTGATCGCCGGCGTCAACCTGCCGATGCTGGTCAAGCTCGCGAAAATCCGCGGCAGCCACACCCTCGTCGATGCCGTCCACATCGCCGAAGCCGCCGGGCGGAAATACATCGCCTGCGGTTCCGAGGTCGTCCACCCGATCACGCCCCGCCGCGCGTGCGGCTGAGATTACGGGCGTGATGGACCCCTCCCGACCGGATCGCGCCCGATAACCGATGAACCATGATCGATGAACCATGACCGATGAACCATGACCGATGAAGGGGACGCCTCCTCGACCCGCCTGGTGCAGGAGGTCACGATCCGCAACACCCGTGGCCTTCACGCCCGCGCCGCCGCCAAACTCGTCACCCTCGCCGAAAAATTCAGCGCCTCGGTCGAGGTCTCGCGGGATGGCCAGTCGGTCTCCGCCCAATCGATCATGGGCCTGATGATGCTCGGCGCCGGCCAGGGCTCGACCGTCGAAATCGCCGCCGACGGGTGGGATGCCAAGGAAGCCATGGCCGCCGTGGTCGAATTGATCGATGCCGGGTTCTACGAAACCGGCTGACCCCATGCCCGCTTTGGCCGCGCCCGCTCTCGCCGTCCTTGATCTGCACGGGCTTTGCCCCGATGATCCGGCATGACAACGAGCCGCCCGCGGACACGCCGTCAAACCAGACTCACCGGCACCCCGATCGTCGCCGGTCTCGGCATCGGGCCGGTCACCTTTGCCGATGAACCGGTCCTCGCCGCCCCGCGCCTGAAAATCGCGGCAACCGACATTGCCGGCGAGCTTCAGCAGTTCGAAGCCGCCGTCATCCAGTCCCGCCGCCAGCTTGAACGCCTGCACGCCCGCCTCGCCGCCCTGCCGGAAACCGCGCGAACCGAGCTCGCCCCCCTGATCGACGCCCATATCCACATGCTCGGCCGCTCCCGCCTGATGCGCGCGATCCGCAGCGCGATCGAGGAACGCCTGATCGCCGCCGCCACGGCGGTGGCCGATGTCGCCGAGGATCAGGCCCAGGCCGTCCTCGCCGCCCGCCGCACCGCCGATGATGGCGCCGCCCAGCGCCAGGCCGAGGAAATCCGCGAACTGGGCCGCCGCCTGCTCCGCAACCTGATCCGCCTGCCGTTCCGCAGCTTCGCCGATCTGCCGCACGGCAGCATCCTGGTGGTCGAACGGCTCCGCCCGTCGGATGCCGCCCTGATCAACCCGGCCCAGTTCGCCGGTATCGCGACCGAAGACGGCTCGCCCGACGATCATACCGCCGTCATGCTCCGCGCGATCGGCGTGCCCGCCGTCACCGGCATCGCCGGGCTGATCGCCGCCACCCGCGAAGGTGCCACCGCCATCCTCGATGGCGAAGCCGGCACCCTCATCCTCAACCCCACCGAAGCCAGCCTCACCGAAGCCGCGCGGCTGCGCGCCGGTTTCGCCCGCGCCCAGCGCAGCCTCGTCCGCCTCCGCCGTCTCGCCTGCGAAACGATCGATCACGTCCCGATCGAATTGCAGGCCAATCTCGAACTCCCGTTCGAACTGCCGATGATCGCCCAGTCCGGCGCGTCCGGAATCGGGCTGATGCGCACCGAATTCCTCTTCATGAACCACGAAACCCTGCCTGACGAAGACCTCCAGTTCACCACCTACCGCGAAGCGGTGCAGGCGATGGACGGCGACCCGGTCACGATCCGCCTGCTCGACTGGGGCGGCGACAAGCAGTCCGACGCCTCGGGCGCCGCCGAACTCATGCCGGATGTCCACGAGCCCAACCCCGCCCTCGGCCTGCGCGGCGTGCGCCTGCTGCTCCACCATCCCGCTTTGCTCGAACTCCAACTCGCGGCCATCCTCCGCGCCGCCGCCTACGGCCATGTGCGGATCATGATCCCGATGGTCAGCAGTCTCGGCGAACTCACCGAAGTGCGCGCCGCCCTGCACCGGGTCTGGCGCCGGCTGCAGGCGGCGCAGACCCGCCTGCCCGCCGAACTTCCGGCACTCGGCGTGATGATCGAAACCCCCGCCGCCGCCCTGATCGCCCGCACGCTCGCCGCCGAAGCCGCCTTCTTCGCGATCGGCACCAACGACCTCACAATGTACACCCTCGCGGTCGATCGCTCGGTCGCCACCACCAACCGCCTCTACGACCCGCTCGACCCCGCAGTCCTCCGCCTGATCGCAATGACGGTCCACGCCGCCCGGGCTTTCGCCATCCCGATCTCCCTCTGCGGCGAACTCGCGAGCCGCGCCGAAACCATCCCGCTCCTGATCGGCCTCGGCCTCCGCCAGTTCTCGATGCATGGCGGGGCAATCCTGCGGATCAAGCGCGTCGTCCGCGCGACCGATCTCACCGAGGCGCAGACCCTCGCCGCCGCCGCCCTCGCCGCACCCACCGCCGCCGACGTCCACGCCCTGCTCACCTGATCCGGAACACCCGGAAATCACCGATGGTGCCAATTCGTTATTGAAACCCCGGCAGGCAGACCTTAAACGTAAAGATACCCGCTCGATAACAAGCCAGCCTCATCGGTCGGGACCCACGATCAACCCATCAAACGAACAAACATGAGGAACAAACCGATGGACCCCATCTTCATCTGGATCTGGATCTTGATCGCCCCCGCTATCGCCATCGTTCTGCTCGGCGCGCGCTAACCCGCCACCGATCGGCTCAAGTATCGGCGCGCCCCGATCCGGACGCGCCGATACCTCACAATGTTTCGGCCAGCCGCCGCAGCACCGGTCGAAACCGTGCCGCCACCGCTTCCCGCGCGTGGTGCGACCCCCGCTCGACCCGCAGATCGCCCCCGGCATAAACCCGGTCGATCACCCGCCTCCCGCCCACGAACACGAAATGATCCAGCCAAAGGGACGGCGGCAGCGCCGCGAGATCCGACCCGTCCCGATCGAGCACAATAATATCCGCCCGCGCCCCGGTTTCGAACCGCCCGGTCGCCTGACCGCTCGCCCGCCGCCCGCCGTCCCAGGCCCGCCGCAGCAGTGCCGCCCCCGCCGAGCCCTCTGGGCTGAGCACCACCCGGCGCAGGTCCCGCAACCGCTGCGAGGTATCGAACTGCCGCAATTCCCCGGCGGCATCGATCCGGATCAACGAATCGCTCCCGATCGCGAACCGTCCGCCCGCCGCCAGAAACGCCGGCCCCGGAAAAATCCCGTCGCCCAGATCCGCCTCGGTCAACGGGCATAGCCCCACCACCGCCCCGCTGCGGGCCAGGCCGCCAATCTCCGCATTATCAATATGCGTCGCATGGATCAGGCACCACCGCCCATCCACCCCGGCCCGATCGAGCAACCACGCCACCGGCCTCGCCCCAAGCCCCGCCACGCATGTGTCGACCTCGGCCACCTGCTCCGCCGCATGGATATGAACCGGCCCCACCGGAAACATCGCCCCGATCCGCGCAACATCCTCAGGCCGCGCCGCCCGCAGCGAATGCGGTGCCACGCCGAGCACCGCCCCCGGCATCTCCCGCCGCAAAATCCCGGCAATCTCCTCATGCAGCCGTCCGAACGCATCGATCCCGTTGATGAACCGCCGTTGCCCCGGCTCGAAGGCCAGCCCGATCCCGCCCGCGCTATACAGGAACGGCAGCATGGTCAGCCCGATCCCGCTCGCCCCCGCCGCCGCCACAATCCGCCCGGCCAACTCCGCCCGATCGGCATAAGCCGCACCCGAGCGGTCATGATGCAGGAAATGAAACTCACCGACCACGGTGAACCCCCCCTCCAGCATCTCGACATA
>JAQTXO010000304.1 GCA_028688765.1 Acidiphilium sp.
GAGGTTTGGTAGAAAAATATGGCTAATTATTGGGCGTATTTTGCATGGGTGGAATTTATTTTGCACAAAAAAAACCCCGCCAGATGGCGGGGTTGATTGGGCTCGTTGCGGCCTATCCGTCTGATCCTTCGGGCAGGATCTCGATTGGCAAGGCGAAGGTCTTGTTTGCGCTGCCGGGAAAGCCGGGGAAGTGCATGCGTTCCACGGCTTCGAGGCCGGCTTTGTCGATCAGGGGGTTGCCGCTGCTTTTGTAGATGCTGGCGGAAATCAGCCGGCCGGCGGGGGTGAGGGAGAACTCGATATAGACCGTGCCTTGCAGCTTCAGCATCCGCATCGCGCGGCTGACGTGGACGAGGTGCTGGATCGGGGCGCGGAGGCCGGCGGCATAATTGGCGAAATTATAGGCGGGCGCCGGTGGCGGGGCCGGGGGCGGCGGCGGTTTTTTCAGCGGCGGCGGCGGCGGGTGGTGGATGATGACGTGTTTCACCGGCACCGGGATTTTGGTCGGTTTTGGCGAGACGTGATGCACGATCGGGTGCGGAATCGGTTTGGGCACCGGCACCGGGACCGGCGGCGGCGGTTTGGGCAGCGGCGGTGGTGGTTTGGGCCTCGGGAGCTGCACCATATGGACGAAGGTGGTCGGCACCACCGGCTTTTTGACGTGCGGCATGTGGTTGGCGGCGTAGAAAATGCCGCCGAACACCGCCGCCATCAGCACGATGCTGAAAATACCGGCCCGTGGCAGGCCGAGTTCATCGGGTTCCCAAGGCGGCAGGCCGCCATTCATGGTCGCGCCATCAAGCATCAGCGGGCTCTCCAGCCAGTTTATGGCCTAATCGTGAATTGAAGACCGGGTGGCAGCAGCCATGCCCGATCGATGATTTCGGTGTCTGTAATCCGTTTGCCATATGGGCTGTCAAGCAATGCCTGTGCCGAAATGCCGCATCGCACCAGCGCGGAACGCAATGATGGGCTGCGTGTGGGGGAGGCGTTGCGTCGAGGGACATTTTTGCTTGTCATCCCTTGCGTAATCGGTGGCGGGCAAGCAATTTTCAACAAAAATAAATTTTATGAAAAATCGGCATCCGCCATCGTGATATCGTGGCCGAGGCGACCGGCGAGATCGCTGATGAACTGCCACGCCACCCGCCCCGAGCGGGCACCGCGGGTGACCGACCATTCGATCGCCTCGGCGTGGAGCGGCTCGCGCTCGATCGGCAGGCGGAATTTTTCGGCGTAGCCTTCGACCATCGCGAGAAATTGTGCCTGATCGCATTTGTGAAAGCCGATCCAGATGCCGAACCGGTCCGACAGCGAGACTTTTTCCTCGGTTGCCTCGGAAGGGTTGATGGCGGTGCTGCGTTCGTTTTCGATCATGTCGCGCGGCATCAGGTGGCGGCGGTTGGAGGTCGCGTAGAACAGCACGGTTTCGGGCCGGCCTTTGATGCCGCCGTCGAGCACCGATTTGAGCGCTTTGTAGTCGGCATCCTCGCGTTCGAAGGACAGATCGTCGCACAGGACGAGGGCGCGGCGGGCGGCGTGCACAGAATCGGGCCGGGAGTCATGGCGGAGGATGTCGAGCAGGGCGGGGAGGGTGCTGATATCCTCGCGGTGGATTTCGATCAGGGCGAGGCTGCCGGGGATTTCGCGATTGGCGGCGGCGTGGGCGGCCTTGACCAGGGAGGATTTGCCCATGCCGCGCGAACCCCACAGCATCGCGTTGTTGGCGGGGAGACCGCGTGCGAAGCGGATCGTGTTGTCGAGCAGGATCTGCTTCTGGCGTTCGACGCCCTTGAGCAGATCGATATCGACGCGGGCGACGTGATCGACTGGCTCGAGCGCCTGGCGGGACGGGTGCCAGACGAAGGCATCGTGGTCGGCGAGCGAGGCACGGGGTGGGGCCGGGGGTGCGAGCCGTTCCAGAGCGTCGGCGATGCGGGCGAGCAGATCGGTCACGGCGTGGTCCATGCAGGGTCCTGACTTGACGGGGCGGGCGGCCAAACTATGGTCCCGCGCGACCAAGGGCAACCATCACCGTTTCAGATCAGGGTATCATTCATGTTCATCGCCACCGCCTATGCCGCCACCACCGCTGCCGATTCGGGCGGTATGTCGGCGCTCATCAATTTCGCGCCGCTCGTGCTGATCGTTATCGTTTTCTACTTCATTCTGATCCGTCCGCAGCAGCAGCAGGCCAAGGCGCAGAAGATCCGGCTGACCGCGATCAAGCGCGGCGACAAGGTGGTGACCGGGGGCGGGTTTATCGGGCAGGTCGCCAAGGCGGTGGACGGGGCGGAAGAAATCGAGGTGGATATCGCGCCCAATGTGCGGGTGACGGTGCTGCGAAGCACGATCAGCACGGTGTTGGGCGATCCGAAGCCAGCGGGTAAGGTGGCTGAGGTGAAGAAGGCCACGAAATAAGGAAGCGGTTCTTTTTTGCAAAAAAGAACCAAAAAACTCTTGTCGATTCAGGAAATTTTTTGCTTCTTTTTTATAAAAAAGAAGCGCTTCCTTGGCGTTGTTACGCCATGAGGTGTTCGGCGTAGGCGTAATGCGCGATCTTATCGAGCCAGTTGGTCACGTAATCCGGGCGGCGGTTGCGGAAATCGAGGTAGTAGGAGTGTTCCCATACATCGATGCCGAGGAGGGCCTTGCCTTCCTTGGTTGCGAGCGGGTTGGAGCCGTTGGGGGTCTTGGTTACCGCCAGCTTGCCATCGGGTTTCAGGATCAGCCAGGCCCAGCCGGAGCCGAACTGGGTGGTGGCGGCGGTTTTGAACGCCTCCTTGAATTTCTCGACCGAACCGAAATCCTCGGTCAGTTTGGCTTCGAGCCGGGCGGGGATCTTGCCGCCGTCGGTCGGTGACATCATCGGCCAGAACAGACTATGATTCCAATGCTGGCCGGCATTGTTGAACACCGGGGCCATGTCGGCCTTGCCATGGGTGTGGTGGATGATCTCTTCGAGGGATTTGCCCTGGAGTTCGGCGTGTTTTTCAATGAAGCCGTTCAGTGCCGTGACATAGGCCTGGTGGTGCTTGTCGTGATGGAGTTCCATGGTCTCCTGGCACATGCCGTGGCCCGCCAGGGCTGCGTGGGGATAGGGTAATGCGGGGAGTTCGAACGCCATTGTGGCATCTCCGATCCGGTTTGAGGATTCTGCTTGACGACCGGCGCGCGAGCCGCACCGGTTGCGTCACCGGTAGCTATGGTCGGGCGATGGCCGCGTCAAGCATCGATCGCCTGATGCAATGACCGATGCCGAGTTGGCCGCGCTGGTGCGCCGGGCCGATCCGGACCGGTTTATCGGTGCCTTATTCGCACCACCGGAGCGGCGGCGATGGCTGCTGACGCTTTATGCCTTCAATCATGAACTGGCGCGGGCGCGCGAGGTGGCGCATTCGACCCCGCTCGCGCTGATCCGGCTGCACTGGTGGCGCGAGGTGGTGGAAGGGGCGACGCGCGATCATCCGGTTGCCAACCTCGTGCGGCAGGCGATCGGCGCGGGCGCGCTCGATCCGGTGGCGCTGGCGGCGCTGGTCGATGCGCGGGAGGCCGAGGCGGAGCCGATCGCGGGCGGGGCCGCGTTCATGGCCTATGTGCGCGGGACCGCCGGAGGGCTGGGCCGGATGGCCGGACGGTGCCTCGGGGTGGATGATGCGGCGGGGCTGGGGTGCCTCGATGATCTCGGCACCGGGTATGGGATCGTGGCGATTTTGCGAGCCGGTGATGCGCTCAGGGCGCACGGACGGGTGCTGCTGCCCGAGGATGCCGGGGTGCTGCGCGATCTGCCCGATATTGCGCGGGTCCTGCTGGCGAACCGGCCACCGCGCGCTGCACTCGCGGCGGCACTGCCGGCCGTGCTGGCGCGGCGGGATTTGCAGCGGGTGCGACGCGGGGACCCAATGCGGCCGCGCAGCCTCGGTGATCGGCTCGCGGTGATCGCCGCGGGGCTTTCCGGCCGGATGTGAGACGGATCAGAACCGGTAGGCCAGCATCACCCGGTTATAGATGAAATCGTGCGATCCGTAGGTGTTGGTTTCGTTGCATAGATTATTCGCGCATTTGTTGATGACCATGCGGTCGCGGATGGTGAGGTTCTTCAGCTTCGTCGGGCGATACTGCACGCTGGCATAGAGCGCATGGATATCGCCGCTGTAATAGGTGTTGAAATCGGCGATCGCGCCCATCAGCGACAGGCGGTGGTCGAGGGCGGTATAGTCCGCGCCCAGGGCTATGGCGTGTCCCGGGCCGAAGGTGACGAGGCTGGTCGACATGAAGGAGGCGTACATCACCTTGTAGTTTTCGTAGGGCGAAACCAGCGCGCCGCCGCCGAAGGCGCCGGGGTGGGGTTGGAGCACGTCGTACCCGAGGAAGAGCTTGCCGTGCGGGATGTTCACCCCGCCTTCGATGCCTTCGAGCGTGGTATCGACATCGTGACCGGGCTGATGGAACATGACGGCATCGTAGCGGGAGAACATGCCGGCACCGGACCATTCGCGCAGGAACTGGCCGCTGACGAAAGGT
>JAQTXO010000305.1 GCA_028688765.1 Acidiphilium sp.
CCGCTCTTCCGATCTCCGGCGCGCACGAAATCCCCGCGGGTGGGGATTTTGCCGTAGAACCCGCCGCTCATCCCCCGAGACTCGGGCAGCGGAAACTGCTGAGCGCGCCGGGGGCGAAGGGGTTGAAGATCGAGCCGGCTTCGAGGGTGAACGAGGCGGCGTCGCTGCCGCTGCCGAACTGGAGCGTGTAGCGCGCGGAGGCGCCGTCCTCGGTGAGCCGGCCCTGATCGAACAAGCGGAACACCGCCCACGGGCCGCTGGCCTGATAGGTGACCGGCAGGGCGCCGGCGGTGGCGGGGGTGATGATCAGCCGCGCGGTCTGCATGCCGTCCGCCCCGGGCCAGGTGACGGCGGTGGGCACGGTCGGGCCGTGGGCGTAGTCGATCGTGACGCCGCCGAGTTGCAGGGTCACCTGTGCCGCTCCGGCGCCGAGCGAGACCGGGGTGATGGTGAACTGCACGCTCGGGGTCGCCGATCCCACGAAGAACATCTGCTGGATGATCTGGGCGCGCTGGAACTCCACGACCGCGCCCTGGCTGACCGGCGGCGTCACGCCGTTGACCGGCTGCACCCGCCAGACCCCGCCGGTCATGTTCACGAAGGGGCGGACCTGGGTGTTGAAGAAATTATCCATCGCCCCGCCGGGAGCGAACAGATGGGCGAAATCGGCGAGCGGGATGCCGGCACTGGCCTGCGGGTCGAACGGGTAGTGGCCGGCGACCGCCTTCTGGCAGAGCTGCGCGGCCCCGCCAGGTGCGTTGAACGCCGCCGAGGCCGAGGCCGCCGCCGAGCCGCCGCGCAGATTATCCGCCGTTGCGGTGATGCCGCCGAGCCAGCGGCGAACCGGTTGGGGGTCGTGCTGGGCTTCGCCCGCGAGCAGGGCGGCAGAATCGCCGCCCGAGGCGGGCGCTGCGGGGACCGCCGAACCCGGCGCGGTCGCCGCCAGGGAGGCGAGTTGCTGCTGGACCTGATCGATCAGTTGCAGGGTCAGGCTGATCGGCGCGCCGACCGCGCCGTTGCCGACATAGGTGCGCAGCGGGGCGAATTCCTGATCGATCGCCGTGCCGGGTTTTGGGGCCGCCGCATCGGCGGCGCCCGGACCGATCAGGTTTTTGAGGCGCGCCGCCGCCGCGCTCAGCGCCGCCGCGTGGGGGGCGCGTGAGGCTGCCGCGCCCGCCGCACCGGCGGCGCCTTTGGGCAGCCGGGGCGCTTCGGTCAGGGTCAGTTGTCGCGCCATCGAGGTCAGGAGCGTCTTCATCGGCGATTGCGGCGAGCCGAGGACGTAGAGCGCCTGCACCGCCTGACCGGCGCTGCCGAGCGGGGCGAGGTTGATGTCGTCGATCATCGCCTGCCAGTGCTTCGCGTAATCGGCCTCGTAGAGCTTGATCACGTCGGTTTCCAGCGACTGCATCTGCGGCGAATTGGGATCGACCTGGGCCGAGCGGCCGAGGACCCAGCTTTCGCGCGCGACATCCTGCGAGGCGTGGGACAGGGCGGGCAGGAGCACGGTGTAGAACCCGCGTTTGGTGAAGAAACCGGGAATCCCTGCGGTGAGCGGCTGGCCGGTGGCGTTGACGAAGAGCGGGGTTCCTGCCGCGCCCAGGGCTTCCGCCGGGGTCCATTCCGGCACCCGCGCCGCCGCTTCGGAATCGCGGATGCGCGAATAGACCCGCGCCGCGATCGGCACCCGCGAGAAGGTGGCCCGCGCGGTGGCGACCAGCCCGCCATCGAGCGGGACGTCCGGCAGCGGATGGGCGAGCAGGGTCACGAGATTGTCCATCAGCGAGGCCCGCAGATCGGCCTGACCGATGCCGGGATAGAGGCGCTGCCAGTCGAGCTTCATCCAGGCTTCGACCAGCGGCGCGTCGAGCGGGCCCTGATTGCCGAGCATCAGGTAAACCCGCGTCGCCTGATAGAGGTAATCGGGGCGGTCGAGCCCGCCGCGCATTTCGGCTTCGAGTTGCAGGATCAGCCGGGGCAGCAGGGCGAAATCGAGCGTGTTGCGATAGACCGCGCGGGTCGCGGCGTGGATCGAGGCGGCCTGATCGAGACCGATGCCGTGATAGCCCGCGACCGGCTGGTTCGCCGCGAGGGCGCGCGCGCGATCGAGCAGCGGCAGGATGCGCGGCAGGTTGGCGCTCGCGACCGGATCGAGCTTGAGTTGTGCCGCGATCTTCTGTTCGGCGGCGAGGTGGGCGCGGGCCTCGGCGATGGCGGTTGCGTTGTTCGAATGGCTGATCAGCAGGGCGGCGAGCAGGGCGACGAAGGCGATTGCAACCGCCGCGAACCCGCCGATCCGCGCTGCGATCCGCCGCTGGGCCAGACCGCGATGGGAGGCACCCAGCATGGCTTCGCCGAAGATCACGTTGCGCAGCAGGCCGCCGAGGAAATAGCTGCGCCCGGCCTGCGGTTGCAGGCTGGGGGCGCGGCGCTGGTCGATCCCGAAACTGCGGGCGAGCACGCCGGTCAACCGGTCGATCGGGGTGCCTTCCTGCGTGCCGGAGCAGAAATAGACGCCGCGCAGCCACGGCGCGGGGTCGAGCGTCGAGCCGCCGAAGGCTTCGGTGAGGAAGGCGGTGAGCGGGGCCTGCAGGCTGGCGACCTGCAGGGGGAAACCCTCGATCATCGCGCGGCGGTCCGGGCTGCGCTCGGCGGCGAGGCGGTCGATCGTGCGGTCTTCGAGGCGGGCGATCAGGCTGGTGAATTCGGGCGCGAATTCGCCCACCGCGCCGCCGGGGCCGCGCTCGTTGGCGAAGGTCGCCCCCCAGACCTGGGCGCGCCCGGTAGTGTCGAGATCGTCGAAGAATTCGGTGAAGCCGGCGATCAGGTCGGATTTGGTGAACAGGGCATAGACCGGCACGGTGACGCCGAGCCGGTTGGTGATCTCCTTGATCCGGGCGCGGATCGCGCGGGCATGACCGAGGCGGGCGGCATCGTCGGCACCGGCGATGTCCGACAGGGCGATCGCCACGATCACCCCGTTGAGCGGCTGGCGCGGGCGCGTTCGCTTGAGCAGGTCGAGAAACCCGTGCCAGCCGGCCTGATCGACCGAGGCGGCGGAATCCTGGGTGGTGTAGCGCCCGGCGGTGTCGATCATGACCGCGTGGTCGGTGAACCACCAGTCGCAGTAGCGGGTGCCGCCGACCCCGGCGACCGCGCCCTGGCCGAGTTCGGCGGCGAGGGGGAAATTCAGCCCGGCATTGAGCAGCGCCGTGGTCTTGCCCGCGCCGGGCGGGCCGATGATGATGTACCACGGCTGTTCGTAGAGATAGCCCCGCGTGCCGCGCGCGCGGGCGAGGATGGCCAGCGCCTTTTTGAGTTTGGCGGTGAGGGCCGCGACTTCCTCGGCGCGCGCCCCGGCTTCGGGGTCGGGCGGGGCGGTGGTGATGGCGGCTTCGACCGCGCGGGCGCGTTTGCGGGCGCGATGGTCGAGCCAGAGATTGACGCCGAGCCAGATCGCGAGCGCCAGCACGATGATGAGGGCGCGCGGGAGGATGCCGGCGAGTGGCGGCCAGAACGGCGCGAAGAACCAGACCAGCGCCGCGATGATCGCGACGCCGACGCCGCTGAGCAGCCAGCGGACCAGACGCGCGCTCATCGCGCGGCCCCCGCCCGGCTGTTCGCACCGAGATCCGCGCCGATGCCGGAGCCGGTGCCGATGCTGGCGGCGTTGCGGATGAGCACGATTTCGATGCGGCGGTTGAGCGCCCTGCCCTGCGCTGTCGCGTTGGTCGCGATCGGGTCGGCGGCACCCCGGCCTTCGGCGGTGATCCGGCTTTGATCGCCGATCGAGCGGTCGAGCACCGAGGCCGCCGCCTTCGCGCGGTCCTGCGAGAGGACGAGGTTGTTGGGGAATTGCAGCGTGTGGATCGGCTGGCTGTCGGTATAGCCGATCACCTGGACCTGGCCGGGTTCGCGGGCCAGCGCCTCGCTGATTTTGGTGAGGAGCGCGAGGGCGGTGGGTTCGACCGTGGCGCTGCCGGAGGCGAACAGGCCGGTATTGTTGATCCGCACGACCGGCGCGCTGACCGTGCCGAGAACGCTGACCTCACCCTTTGCGATTTCGGGCGCGAGGAAGCCGCGCAGCCGGTCGAGCACGGTGGGTGCGGGGGCGACCGGCGGCGGTGGCGGGGTGGTCGGCGCGGCGCGGATCAGGGTGGGCATGTGCGCGGGATCGGCGGCGAGGGCGCTGGCGTAGAGCGTGCCGGACGCGCTGCCGAGATTGTAATCGAACCCGGCATAGACCAGAGCGAGCAGGCCGAGCGCGGCGACGCCCGCGACCCAGACCGGCAGGGCGGCGCGGCGCGGGCGATAGGGTGCCGCGATGCCCTGCCAGTGCGGCGAGAGGGCCGGATCGGGCAGCGGTCTGGCCCGCCGGATCACGGCGTAGACCTCCTCGCGCAGCCGGTCGATCTCGGCGGGGCCGCGCGCGCTCAGCCGGTAGCGGCCCATATAGCCGAGCGAGAGGCAGACATACATGAGTTCGAGCACGGCGAGGAACTGGCCGGGACTTTGTTTGATCTG